>JAGSPQ010000533.1 GCA_018262385.1 Myxococcaceae bacterium
GCCTGGGCGAGCGCGCAAGGACACCTCTGGGTCGGCAGCTCGAGCCAGAGCGTCGCGTCCGAGCTGCTCGATCGCCCGCCCACCTCGGTCGCCCGCCGCGGCCCGCTCCTCTCGGAGGTGATGGCCTTCACCCCCGACGTGACGATGTCGTTCGTCCCCGGCCGCGGGCTGTCGTCCAGCCTCCAGCTGGGGGTGGTCAGCGCGGTCAGCCGCTCGCCTGAGTGGATCGTCACCGAGACCCGCCGGGTGCTGGACCTGGCCGGGATGGCCGCCGACAGCGAGCCGAAGCTGCTCGGGGTGGTAGGGAATCTGGTCAACAGCTTCACCCCGCCCTACCTGGCCGCCTCGGCGCAGAGCGCCGCCGCCCACGTGCTGGTGGCGACCGCCGGAAGCTCGATCTTCAGCGCCGAGATGGACGCCACCCTCGCCGGCCAGCAGCTCTATGCGTCGCTGGGCCTGAAGGTGGTCAGCCCGAGCCAGATCGACTCGCTCGCCTTTCCGCCCCAGGCGCCGGCAGGGGTCTACCTGCGCGGCTACGTGGTGAGCTGCCCGCGGCGCTGGTTCCCAAGGAGGTGTGGTTCGAGAACGACCGCGGCCGGGTGGGCTTCGCCGACGGCACCGTCTACTCGCTGCCGAGCCGGGTGCCGATCGCTCCTTCACTGGGGGACGGAGTGATCGACTACGCCCAGGCCTGCGGCCAGCAGCTTGCGCTGGCCTCCACCGGGCTGTTCCGCCTCGAGCCCGAGGCCGGCAGCTCGGTCGGCCGCTGGGAAGCGCTGACCCTGCCGCCCGGCTTCGTCACTCCCGGTGCCTTCGCGAAGGGGAGGATTCACGCCGCCGGCAGTGCGGTCTACGTCTTCAAGAGCGACGGCGATGCGGCGCGGCTGAGCTTCGAGGGCTGCCCGTCGCCGTGAGTCGGCGCGGCGAGGCCGTGGGGGGAAAACGCGACCGATCGTCCACGTTACGTGACAGCCGTTTCGGGCGGCCGTATGTACCGCCGCCTGATGCAGGTCCCTCCTCCCGCCGCGCCGCCGCCGCTGCTCGCGCAGAAGCCGAGCCGCCGCACCTTGCTCAAGGCCTTCGGCGTCGGCGGGCTGGTGCTCGCCGGAGGCGCCTGGGTCTGGCGGACCTCGGGGCTGTTCGGGCCTCCCGCTCCCGGGCGGATGGTGTTCGACGCCGACGAGTTCCGGATTCTCGAGAAGGTGTGCGAGGCGATCTTCCCCGGCAAGCCCGACTGGCCGCTGTCGGCCGACGAGGCGCAGACCCCGGCGTTCGTCGACACCTACGTCGGCAACCTCTACGACGATCACCACCTGCTGTTCCGCACGCTGATCCGCACCCTCAACATCTCGACCATCGTCGGCTACGGCCGCAGCTTCTATTGGCTCGGCCTGGAGAAGCGGCAGGAAGTGCTGCAGCAGTGGCGGGTCAGCGATCTGCGGGTCCGGCGCGCCGGCTACCAGTCGCTCACCTTCGCGATCAAGCTGGGCTACTTCGAAGACGACCGGGTCCGCGAGGCCGCCGGCTTCACCTCTGGCTGCCACAGCCTCCCCCAGCAAGACCGGCCGCAGGGGCTGGGGCTGATCAAGGGGAACGGCTGATGGACTTCCCCGCGGGCCAGACGCTGCGCTGCGATTCTTTCGAGCGCGACGAGACGGTGGAGTGCGACGTGGCGGTGATCGGCTCGGGCGCCGGCGGAGCGGCCGCGGCCTGGGTCCTCTCGCAGGCGGGCCTGAAGGTGCTGATCATCGAAGAGGGTCGCAAGTGGGAGCCGGCGCAGCTGTCGACCAAGCAGTCGTGGGCGCTGCGCAACCTCTACGGCGAGCGGGGAACCTCGGTCGCCACCGGCAACATCTACCTGCCGATGCCCCGCGGCCGGGCGGTGGGCGGCTCGACCCTGCTCAACTCGGCGATCTGCTTTCGCACCCCGCCGGCGATCTTGAAGAAGTGGCAGGAGGACTTCGCCATCCCCTGGGCGGACCCCGAGCACTACGACCCGGTGTTCAAGGAGATCGAGTCGGCGATCGGGGTGATGAAGACCCAGCCGTTCAACGCCAAAGCCCACAACCTGATCTTCAAGGCCGGGATCGACGCGCTGAAGCTCGACGGCGACTTCATCAGCCGCAACGCGCCGGGGTGCATCGGGTGCGGGCTGTGCCAGCTGGGCTGCCCGGTGGGTGGGAAGGGCAGCGTCGATCGCAACCTGATCCCGGTCTCGCTCGCGCACGGGGCGGCGCTGTTCACCTGCGCGCTCGCCACCCGCATCGTCACCGCGAACGGAATCGCCACCGGGGTCGAGGTCTACGCGGTCGACCCGGTGACCGAAGAGCGCAAGCGCCGGATCGACGTGAAGGCGAAGAAGGTCTTCCTCTGCGCGGGGGCGGTCGGCTCGCCGATGCTGCTGTGGCGCAACGGGCTGGCCAACTCGAGCGGGCAGGTCGGCAACAACCTGCGGGTCCACACCGGCAGCGGAGGGTGCGCCCGGTTCGAGCAGATCATCGACCTCTGGCACGGCGTGACCCAGGGCTACTTCAGCCGCCTGCCGGGAGAGAACGCGGTGCTGGAGACGTTCAGCGCCACCCCGGAGATCTATTCGATTCAGTACGAGGAGTACTCGCACCCGGTCAGCCGGCTGCGCAACCTCGCCTCCTGCGGCTGCATGATCGGCGACGTCTCGACCGGCAAGGTGCGGCCCGGCGCGAGCGCCAACCGCAGCGTGCTGACCTACGACGTGCTCGAGGAAGACGTGCGGGTCCACAAGAAGGGGATGGTGGCGATCGCGAAGATCTACTTCGCGGCCGGGGCGATCGAGGTCCACCCGGGGGTGATCGGCGCCGGCACCTTCGACTCGGCCGAGAAGCTGGAGAAGTTCCTCGTCGACGTGCCGGTGGATCGCCTCAGCATCTACGCCTCGCACCCGATGGGCACCTGCCGGATGTCGGGCGACAAGCGCACCGGGGTGGTGAAGCCCACCGGCGAGAGCTGGGACGTCGAGGGGCTCTACGTCTCGGACGCCTCGGTCTTTCCCTCCTCGCTCGGGGTCAACCCGCAGATCACGGTGATGTCGACCAGCGTGCAGATCGCCCGCCAGGCGCTGCAGAAGGGCTGAAGCTGCGGTAGGAATGGCCTCTTGATGCGCCGTCCGATCTTCTGCTGCCTGCTGCTCAGTGCGTGCAGCTTCCGCCCGTCGGAGGCGCCGGTCACGCCGAAGGTGGTGGTCGGCACCGCGACCGTCAGCGGCCGGGTGCTCGACCTGTCGAGCCTGCCGGTGGAGCAGATGCGGGTCACCTGCCCGGAGTCCGACGCCTCGGCCGTCACCGGCCCCGACGGGAAGTGGACGCTCGAGGTCCCGGCCGACACCACGATCACCCTCCGCGCCGTCCCGGTCGATCCGCTCAACGTGTTCAAGGACGTCACCTTCGGCCCGCTGCAGCTGTCGAACCGGTCGCGGCTGGAGAACGTCGAGCTGCTCAGCGTCCCCGGCTCGACCCTCGGAGGGCTGAACGGAATCGCCGGCGCCGACGAGGTGCGGGGAGTGCTGGCGGTGAAGGTGGTTTCGCTCAGCGGCAGGTGCACTCCCGACGACGGGACGATCGAGCTGCCGCAGACCACCACCGCGCGCGCGATCTACAACCTGCCCAACACCAGCCAGCCCGATCGCAACCTGGTGAAGATGCAGCCCAACACCCGGCCCCAGGCGTGGCTGTCGGGGATCGCGCCCGGCACCTACCACGCGGTGAAGTTCACCAAGCCCGGCTGCGCCCAGCTGCCGTACCCGGTCGCGTACCAGAAGGTCAGCTGGCTGGGCGGCTTCCGGCTGCAGGCGAAGGCGCTCAGCCAGATCACGGTGTTCATCGAATGAGCCTGCGCGCCCTCCTCGTCAGCGCGGTGGTGCTGGCCGCCGGGTGCATCCGCGGCGCGAGCAGCGATCGCGAGCTCGCCGAGCAGCTCGCCGCCGGCCTCCACAGCGCCTGCCCTCCCTCGGCGGCCGACGACGAGCAGGCCCGCAACCAGTGCTCGGCAGCGCTGACCGACTTCGCCCTGCTGCGCGACTCGATGGCCCAGCCGTTCTTGTGGGGCGGGCAGCAGGAGCAGGACGGCGGAGTGGACGACGGCTGGAAGCTCGACCTCCACGTGACCAAGTTCGACCCCCGGGTGTTCCGCCGGCTCTACCTCTCGCTCTACAGCTTCCCGCCGGAGCACACCGTCGAGGCGCTGGCCGATGGTCGCACCCTGCTGAAGCTCAAGCCGAAGTTCCGCAACCGGCTCGACATGGGCGCCTACCCGTACCCGTTCTGGCACCGGATCTCGAAGTGGGAGTCGTACCAGCTGGCGCAGGAGCTGGTCTTCATCATCCAGAACAAGAAGATCCTCGGGGCCCAGCGCAGCTTCGCGTCCTACGGCGACCGCTCGGACTTCGTCACCCACGAGTGGGGCGGGCAGTGGGAGTGGCGCACCGGCGGCGAGCTGATGCCGTTCGCCGCGCTCTACACCTACTTCTTCTCGAAGGAGAATCCGTACGTCGGGGAGCTCGAGGCGGCCTACCGCAGCG
>JAGSPQ010000534.1 GCA_018262385.1 Myxococcaceae bacterium
TCGGTGGTCGGCCCGCGGTGGAGGTGTCTGAGCCCGGATGCCTCGTGCGACTGCACGCACCACCGGCGACCGCACCCGCCTGCTGTTCCCTGCTCTCCCACTGGGAGCCGGCGCGTCCCTGCTCAGCGCCGGCTGCGACCGCCGCCCCGTCCGCCGCCCTTCTTCCCACCGAAGCCACCCTTCGGCTTCTTGCCGTGGCCGTCGGGTCCGCCCGAGGGCTTGCCGTGTCCGTGTCCGTGGGCGGACTTCTTGCCGCCCGCGGCGCGAAGTTTCTCGAACCCGCGACGTCCGCCGCCGCCACCGCCGGGACGATCTCCCGCGTGTCGCTCGCCGCCCTGGCGCTCGCCACCCTTCCGCGGCCCGAACGGCAGCGGAGTGAGCAGCTCGAGATCCACCTGCCGGCGCTTGAAGTTGATCGAGTCGACCTTCACCTGGACCTTCATCCCGACCTTCACGAACCGGCCGTCGCCGAAATAGATCCGCAAGGTGGTGGGATCGAACTCCGCCCCCTCGCCGACTGTCTCGCTGCGCACCAGGCCCTCGAGGAACAGCCCCTCGAGCTCGACGAAGAAGCCGAAGTCGGTCAGCGCCGCGACGGTCCCGGGCAGCTCCTCGCCGACCCGATCCTTCATCATCAGGCAGCTGTAGAACCCGAGCACCTCGCGCTCGACCTGCATCGCGGCCCGCTCGCGCTCGGAGGCCTGGACCGCGAGCAGCTCGAGCCGCTCCTGCTCGGCGTCGAGCGCCGGGCCCACCCGCTTGCCCGGCTGCTTCCACGCCGCCTTCAGCAGCCGGTGCACCAACAGGTCGGGGTAGCGGCGGATCGGCGAGGTGAAGTGGAGGTAGTCCTCGGCACCCAGACCGTAGTGCCCCTCGTTCTTCGACGAGTAGACCGCCTGCATCATCGAGCGCAGCAGCACCTGGTTGAGCGCGCGCTGCTCGGGGTGGCCGATCAGCTGGGTGAGCATCGCGTTGAGCTCTTTCGACGTCGGCTCGACCGCCTTCTCGCTCTTCACGTTCACGCCGAACACGCCGGCCAGTTGCTGGAACATCCCGACCTTGTCCTCGTCGGGCGGCGCGTGGAACCGGTTGACGGTCGGCAGCCCCTTGACCCGGAACCACTTCGCGACCGCTTCGTTCGCGGCCAGCATGCACTCCTCGACCAGCCGGTGGCTCTCGAGGCGCTCGCGGCGCACCATCCGCAGCGGCTGCCCGTCGGGGAGCAGCTCGATCTTCGACTCAGGGATGTCGAAGTCGATCGCACCGCGCTTCAGCCGCATCGCGGTCAGCGTCTTGGCGAGGGTGTTGGCGCGGTAGAACAGCTCCTTGAGCTCGGTGCGCCCGGGCACGTGCTCGCCCGCCAGCACCCGGTGCACTTCCTCGTAGGTACAGCGCGCGCGGCTCTTCATCACCGCCGGGTAGACCTGCGTCTCGCGGGTGTTGCCGGAGTGGTCGATCACCATGTCGGCGACCATGCAGAGCCGGTCTTCGTCCGGCTTGAGCGAGCAGATCCCGTTCGACAGCCGCTCGGGGAGCATCGGCAGCACCCGCCCGGGCAGGTACACGCTGGTCGCGCGCCGCAGCGCCTCGGCGTCCAGCGCGCTGCGATCTCTCACGTAGTGCGACACGTCGGCGATCGCGACCACCAACCGCCAGCCATCGGGCAGCGTCTCGACGCAGATCGCGTCGTCGAAGTCGCGCGCGTCCTCTCCGTCGATCGTCACCAGCGGCATCGTCCGCAGATCCCGCCGCCCTTCTCCGGCCGCTTCCTGCGCGCCGACCACCAGCGCGATCTGATCCGCCTCGTCCATCACCTCGGGCGGAAACTCGTCGTGGAAGCCCTTGGCGTAGGCCAGGGCCAGCACCTCGACCGACCGATCTCCGGGGCGGCCGAGCGAGCCGGCGACTTCCCCGGTCAGCTGGGTGCGCTCGCGCAGCAGCTGCGCGCCGATGCCCAGCCGCACCTTCACCGCGTCTCCCGGCCTGGCGATCTGCGTCTTCGGAACCTTGATCGCGCCCAGCGAGCCGTCGCTCGGCGTCACCCACGCCTCGTCCCGGCGCTCTTCGTAGGTGCCGACCACCATCTGCCGCAGCCGCTGGTGAACCTTCAGGATCCGGCCGATGTTGCGGCCGTTGCGTCCGATCGACACCTCGACCTCGACCCGATCTCCGTCGATCGCCCGCTTGGCCTCTTCCGGAGGCAAAAAGACGTTCTCGCCCACCGTGTCGGTCGGGTGCACGAAGCCGAACCCATCGGGGTGCACGTGCAGCGTGCCGACGATCGCGGGCAGGCCGCTCCTGCGCGGGGCAGGCGCTTCGCGCACCGCCTGAAGCGGGTGGTGCCCGTCATGCTTCTTCTTCTCGGGAACCGGCACCGGGCCGTTCAACCGGAACTGCTTTCCGTCTTTGTCGATCTCACCTTCTTGAATCATCCGCGCGAGGACGCGCTTGAGCACCGACTGCTGACCTGCCGGAAGAGAGAGGGCCCGAAGCAGCTCTTTGAGCCCGAGTTGACGCCCCGCCGAGGCAAGCGCCTCGCGGACCTGCGCACTGTCGATTTTCACTAGAAGTAAACCGTCGCCCCAACGCCGGGCGTGAAGAAGAGGAACCCGACGGCTCCGGACTTGAGGCTGATCGGCACACCGATCAACGCCCGGATGTTCATCGAGAAGTACTGAGAGAAGAAGTATTCGCCGCCGCCGCCCACATTCAACACCAATGCGAAATCGTCACCTTTGTCCGACAGCAGCTTGCCGAAGCCGACCTGGGCGGCCACCAGCGGCCGCACCGAGGCCGTCACGGTGCGGAACAGCAGCTCCACCCCGCCGGCGACCGAGAAGCCCCAGGCGTTGAAGGCAGGGTACGCAGGAAAGCTGGCCGCTCCGCCGAGATCGACCGTCAGCTTGATCAGCTCGGTGGCAAAGAAGGCCACCCCTACCGCCGCGGTCGGCAGGTTGGAGGTGGGCGAGCCGAAGAAGGCCGCCCGCAGCCCGAACGCACCCGGGCCGGCCGAACCACCCGACCCACCCGCGACCGAAGGCGGGGGGGGCGTCGGGGCGCTCCTGGTGGCGGGGGCCGGCGGCGGCGTCTGAGCAGGAGCAGTGGCCGGCGGTTCAATCTCCGAGCCAATTTCCTGCGCCAGGGCCGCCGTCGCGATCCACGCCGACAGCAGCGCCCAACGAATCAAGGCATTTCCCCCGGCTTCACGGTGACGGTCAGCTTGTACGACTTGTTCACCTGAGTCGGGTTGAACGCCTTGGCGAGGAAGAAGTCGACCTCGTGCACTCCGGGGTTGCGGGGAGTGAAGAAGAACTCGCGCGTCGGCGAACCGCCGGCCTTGAGCTCGAAGTTCGCTTCCCGCAGCGACACCCGCTTGGCGAGCGTCGGCTCGACCGCCCAGGTGTAGCCGGCGCGTTCCGGCAACCGCACCGACAGCCCGCTGTTGAGCTTCACCTCGACCGCGCCGCGCTCACCGCGGGCATCGACCGACTTGAGCTCCATTCCGTCCCGCATCACCGGGCGGACGTCGAGCGGCCGGGGCTCGCAGGTCTCGACCTGCACCGTGCCACCCCAGCCGGAGGTCTTCTCGACCACTCCGGTGACGGACATCGTGCCGCCGACGTGCTTCTTGATCCCCTTCACGTTCTTGCCCTGGAGCAGGAAGCTGACCTGCTGGCGGGTGCCGCCGTTGGAGACGACGAGGAAGAAGTCATCCCCGGTCATCTCCAGCGTGCCGCGCATCGAGGCGAAGCCCTTCATCCCCGCGCCCATCCCGGCGTTGCAGACCTGCTCGGTCTCGCCGGGAGAGAGGAACTTGAGCTTGGTCTCGGGCTCGACGGCCACCTCGGTGACCTCGACCTCCGGCTTCTTCGCCGAGTACTTGCGGACCTCGACGATGCCGCCGTGGTTGTTGGTGCGGCGGATGAGGCCGTTCACCGACACCTTGTGGTCGACGTACGCCGGCAGCACTTCCTGGTCTGGCCCCTGGAGGAGGAAGAACAGCTCGCGCTTGTCGCGGCCGATCACCTCCAGGTACGGGAAGCCGAGGTGGACGAACATCCGCCCCTTCAGCGAGCCCTCGCCCTGGACGCCCCGGCCGGTGCCGACCGACAGCACCTGCTCCATCTCGCGCTTGGTCAGCGG
>JAGSPQ010000535.1 GCA_018262385.1 Myxococcaceae bacterium
TAACTACTGAATCAGGTGGCTTCCTTGTTGCGATGCAGTCCGCTCATGCGCTCCGGCCTGAAGGCGATCTGCGGATTGGGGCTGCTGCTGGGGCCGCTGCTGGGCTGCGAGGGAAAGGCGAACTTTCAGCTCCCGGAAGGGTTGATCGGGCCGCCGACCGAGCTGCCGACCGACGCGGAGGTCGGGGTGTCGGGGATCCGGCGGCTGACCCGGGTCGAGCTCGACGCGACGCTGGCCGATCTGCTCGGCGACAGCACCAACTCGGCCCAGCGGCTGCTGCCGCCCGACTCGAACGATCCGTTCGACAACGACTACCGGACCCAGCTGCCCTCGGCGGCGCTGATCGAATCGATCGAGCAGCTGGCCGTCGACACCGCCACCCGCACCCTCGCCGATCCGCTGAAGCGCGCGAAGCTGGTGCCCTGCGCGCCGACCGGCCCGGCGGACACCGGCTGCCTCAACACCGTGATCAGCAGCCTGGGCCGCCGAATCCTGCGCCGCCCGCTCACCGACGCCGAGATCGCCAACTACGCCACCGTCCAGACGTACGCGGTGGAGGCGAACAGCTTCGACGTCGGGGTGAAGCTGCTGATCCGCGCGCTGGTGCAGCAGCCCGAGTTCCTCTACCGGATCGAGATCGGCGCGCCGGTCGACGGGCAGCCTTCGATCTCGCGGCTGAGCGCGTACGAGATGGCGACCCGGCTGTCGTTCTTCCTCTGGGGCACCACGCCTCCCGACTGGCTGCTCGACGCGGCGCTCAGCGGCGCGCTGGCGGGCAAGCAAGGGGTGCGCGCCGCCGCCTCGAGGCTGCTGGCTGACCCGCGGGCGAAGGCGCGGATCGAGCGGTTCCACGCGCTCTGGCTCGGCTACTACCGGCTGCCGCACCCGATCGAGCTGACGGGCGCGCTGCAGGCCGAGAGCGCGGCGCTGGTCGACAAGGTGGTGTTCGAGGACCAGTCGGATTACTTCGACCTGTTCCGCTCGAAGCAGTCGTTCCTCAACGCGACCCTCGCCACCCACTACGGGATCGCGGGCTTCACCGGCGGCTCGGCCTCCGCCTGGACGCCGTACGGGACGGCGAAGCGCCAGGGCCTGCTCAGCCACGGCTCGGTGCTCTCGGCGGGCGCGAAGTTCGCCGACACCAGCCCGACCCAGCGCGGGATCTTCGTTCGCACCCGGCTGCTGTGCACCGACGTGCCGGCACCGCCGGCGAACGTGAACGCCGATCAGCCGCCCACCAGCGCCACCAGCAACTGCAAGGTCGATCGCTACGCCAGCCACGCCTCGGTCGGAAACTGCAAGAGCTGCCACGAGAGCGTCGACCCGATCGGGTTCGGGATCGAGAACTTCAACCGGGCCGGGCAGTACCGCGCCACCGACGACGGCGAGCCGACCTGCGCGATCGAAGGGAAGGGGAAGATCACCGGCCTGCCCGCCGGCGACGTGGCGTTCGAGGGAGTGACCGGCCTGTCGGATCTGCTGATGGAGAGCGGGCGGTTCGAGCAGTGCATCGTGACCCAGGTGTTCCGCTTCGCCTCCGGCCGCCGCGAGGCGCCCGCCGACCTGGCGCTGCTCGACAACCTCACCACCGGCTTCAAGAAGAAGAACCGGATGTTTGCCGAGCTGCTGCTCGACTACGTGTCCGACGACACCTTCGCCTTCCGCAAGGAGGAGGCCCCATGAGCAGGTTCGCCCTTCACCGCCGCTCGCTGCTCAAGGGCCTCGGCGGGCTCACCCTCGGGCTGCCGCTGCTCGAGATCATGCTCGATGGGAAGGAGGCGTGGGCCCAGGCCGCGCCGCCCAAGCGCTACCTGGTCTTCTTCAACGGCCAGTCGCAGGGCGCCGACGGCGACGCCTCGCCGAGCCAGCTGGTGCCCACCACGATCGGCGCCAACTACGACCTGAAGAGCGCGCTGCTGCCGCTGGGGGCGCTGAAGAGCGAGGTGAGCGTCATCTCGGGGTTGAAGATCCCGACCGCGTTCGAGAACGGCGGGGTGGTGCCGGCGGGAGGACGCCGCGACGACTTCCACGTCTCGTCGCTCTCGCCGCTGCTGTCGGGGGTGAAGTCGAACGCGGGCAGCTCTTCCTCGGGCGAGACGTCGGATCAGAAGGTGGCCGGCTTCCTCGCCGGGGCGACGCCGTTCAAGTCGCTGATCTACCGGGTGCAGGCCGACTGGTACCTCTCGGTCTCGGCGCCGTACGGCCGGGACATGATCTCCTACAAGATCGACTCGACCGGAAAGCTGGTGCCGATTCCGCCCCAGACCAGCCCGCGACAGGCGTTCCAGGCGCTGTTCGGCAACTTCACTCCGCCCGGCACTGATCCGGCGGCGGCGAAGCAGCTCGACTTCGAGAGCCGGTCGCGGCGCAGCGTGCTCGACCTGGTGATCGGCGACACCCAGCGGCTGATGCCGAAGCTGGGCGCGGCGGACAAGACCCGGATGCAGCGGCACCTCGACGAGATCCGCCAGCTCGAGCTGCGGGTGGCGGCGATCCCTCCGCCGCAGACCAGCGTGTGCGTGAAGCCTGCCGAGCCGGGTGCGGATCCCGGGGTGGGCAGCCCCCAGGGCACCGACGCGGCGGGCGACAACACCTACACCCAGAACCTCGGCTACAGCAACGAGGAGCAGCGGGCGACGGTGTTCTGCGATCTGATCCACATGGCGATGGTGTGCGATCTGACCCGGGTCGCCTCGCTGCAGATGACGATGTTCCAGTCGCACCTCAACATGTACCCGCTGACCGGCCAGGCGACCGACTGCCACGAGCTGGGACACGGCGGGGTGCCGGGCGGCTCGGTGGCGCAGGCCAAGGGGATCGCCTGGCACATGAAGCACTTCGCCTACCTGCTGCAGAAGTTCAAAGACTCGCCCGAGGGCAACGGCAACATGCTCGACCACATGGCGATCACCTCGCTGTGGGAAGGCGGCCACGGGTTCGACCCGGGCGGGAACAAGCCCGACAGCACCCACAGCACCGAGAACATGACGGTGCTGCTGGCGGGGCGGGCCGGCGGCTTGAAGCCGGGCAAGCACCTGGTGGCGGCCGGCAAGCACCCGGCGAACGTGCTGGTCACCGCGATGAAGGCGGTCGGTTACTCCCAGGACACACTGGGGGAAGTGACCGGCGAGTTGCCCGAGCTGAAGACGTAGCCCTCGGGTTGGTGGCATGTTCCCGCGCCCATGAAAGTCCTGAAGATCAACGGGCGCGAGGCGAAGGTCGACGTTCCGGACGACGTGCCGCTGCTGTGGGTGATCCGCGAAGAGCTGGGGATGTGTGGCACCAAGCTCGGGTGCGGGATGGCGCTCTGCGGGGCGTGCACGGTGCACCTCGATGGCCAGCCGGTGCGCTCGTGCGTCACTCCGGTCAGCGCCGCCGGCGGCAAGGAGATCACCACCATCGAGGGGCTCTCGCTCGACGGCTCGCATCCGCTGCAGCAGGCGTGGCTGAAGGAGAACGTGCCGCAGTGCGGGTACTGCCAGTCCGGCCAGATCATGCAGGCGGCGGCGCTGCTGAAGGACAAGCCGAAGCCGACCGACGAGGAGATCACCGCCGCGATGGCGGGGAACCTCTGCCGCTGCGGCACCTACGGGCGGATCCGGGCGGCGATCAAGCGGGCGGCGGGCACGTGAGCGGCCTGTCGCGGCGGGGGCTGTTGCAGGCAGGCGCGGCGATCGGCGGCGGGCTGACGATCGGGGTGTGGCTGCCGACCGGCGCGGACGCCGCGGTGAGGAACAAGCCCTTCGCGCCCAACGCCTGGATCCGGGTGCTGCCCGACGACCGGGTGCAGTTCGTCCTCAGCCCGGTCGAGATGGGGCAGGGGGTGGTGACCTCCCACGCGATGCTGGTGGCGGAGGAGCTGATGGTCGCTCCGCAGAAGCTGGAGTGCGTGTTCGCCGAAGCCAACCGCGCCTACGACAACCCGGCGATCGGCTACCAGGTGACCGGCGGGTCGACGAGCGTGAAGACCGCCTGGCTGCCGCTGCGGACGGCGGCGGCCACCGCGCGCGAGATGCTGATCGCCGCCGGGGCGCGGACCTGGCAGGTGGACGAAGACGACTGCTTCGCCGAGGAGGGCGCGGTGGTGCACCGGCCCACCGGCCGGCGGCTTCGCTATGGCGCGCTCACCCAGAACGCGGCCAGGCCTTCCCCGGGGTGGAGGACGTGGTCCAGATCTCCACCGGGGTGGCGGTGGTGGCCGCGCGGTACTGGCAGGCGCTGCGCGCGTCGGCGCTGCTGAAGATCGAGTGGGACGAAGGGCCGCTGGCCACGGACGACTCGGCCCAGATGCTCGAGCGGTACCGGGCGGCGCTGAAAGCCGAGCCGGGCAAGCGGGTCCGCTCGGAGGGCGGGATCGAGGCCGGCTTCGCCGCGGCCTCCAGGGTGGTAGAGGCGGAGTACCTCGCGCCGTACGTGGCGCACGCGACGATGGAGCCGATGACCGCCACCGCGCGGCTGCTCAACGGGCGGCTCGAGGTCTGGTCGGGC
>JAGSPQ010000536.1 GCA_018262385.1 Myxococcaceae bacterium
GGTCGCCAGGGTGAGCAGCCCCACGTTCTGGGCGAAGCCGTCGAGCTCGTTGAGGAACACCGAGCGGTTCGCCTCGTCGAGGGCGCAGTCGAGGTCCTCCACCACCAGCACGCAGGGGGCGCTGCGCCGGGCCCGGGCGAAGACCTGGCGGATGTTCTTCGACTCCTCGTCGCGCTCCTTGAAGGTCTTCACGTAGAGGATTGGCAGCGCGATCTCCTTCAGCAGCGCCTTGAGGGTCTGGGTCTTCCCGTTCCCCGGAGGGCCGATCAGCAGCAGGCCGCGCTTCCACGGGATCCGGTGCTCCTCGTAGAAGCCCCGGCGGGCGAAGAAGCGGGCGACGTCGGCGCGGAGCTCCTCTTTCAGCGTGCCCCCCAGCACCAGCTCGTCGAAGTCCGAGCGCTGGATCGCCCCGAACAGCTCCTCGCTCTTGCGGAAGTGGCCGTCTTCGAACACCAGCACCTGCCCCCGCACCTCTTCGCAGTACTTCGTCACCGCGTCGACGAACGCCTCGGCCACCGCGCGCGACTCGGCGAGCACCCAGCTGAACCGGTCGCCGCAGTTGTCGGCGGCCCAGGTGAGGCTCACCACCTCCAGCGCGTGTCCCTGCCAGCGCACCTCGAACCAGCCGTGGCGCACGTCCTCTTCCAGCTTCTTGCCGGTCTCGTCGCGGATCAGCCGGAACACCGGCGGCAGGTCGGCCCGCGGGGTGCGCTCGCACTGGCCCTCGAAAACGAAGGTGTCGACGTCGAAGCTCCACAGCTCGGTGAAGCTGAGGTGCAGCTGCGGCCGCAGCGTGCGCAGCAGCTGGGGCGGAGATTGAGCTGAGCGGCGCCGTCAACGCGGCGTAGAGGTCCCGCTCGGTGCTGAAGGACGCGGTCATCCGCGCCAGACGTCGGTGCGGTCACCGCCTGACGTCGAGCCGGTCAGCCGACGTAGTGGTGCACCGCGAGCAACTGGTAGTTCATCGAGCCCATCGTGATCTTCTGGCTGCCGTCGGAGTTGACGTTGTTGGAGCCAATGAACTGGGGCTGGCCGTTCTTGAAGCCGGCGAACATCACCGTGTGGTGGCCGCCGGGGGTCTTGAAGGTGACGCAGTCGCCCACGCTGGCGTTGGCGAGGGTGACCCGCTTGAACTTCGAGTTGCGGTCGAGGTTCGCCATCAGGGTGGTGCAGCCGGCCGAGTAGTCCGAGTGGTTGATCTGCCCGGCCGCCTCGAGGCACCCGCCGACGAAGCTGGCGCAGTTGACGTTGTTCGGGACCCAGTCCTCCATCGCGCGGCCGAGCGCCGACTTCTCGAGCTTGAGGCTGGCGGCGTTCTTCCCCAGCTGGGCCCGGGCGATCTCGAACGCGTTCGAGGTGCCGGTCGGCCGGTCGTCCTTGCCGGTGCGGTCCGCGCCGCCGATCTTCGTCGCGCCGTCGCGCAGCGCCGAGCCGACGCCGGTGGACATGTCGTCGCTGCCGAACGTCTTCCCGTTGACGCCGGGGAGCTTGATCGTGTCGCCGGCGATGATCAGGTTCGGGTTGGTGATCTTCGGGTTGAGCTTCTGGATGTCGTGGATGATGTCCCAGTGGCTGCCGGGCATCCCCTGCGACTTCAGCCGCGAGGCGATCTCCCACAGGGTGTCGCCCTTGCGAATGGTGTAGCCGCTGCCCGCCTTGCTGGTGCCGCCGCCCTCGGCCGAGCTGGGCGGCCTGGCCCGCTGGCCCTTCTTGCCGCTCTTGCCCGCCGGGCCCGGAGCGTCGGGCACCTCGCCGCCCTTCGGAGTCTCCCCGCCGGGGAAGAGGGTCTTGATGTGGCCGCGAATCAGCGCCTCGTAGTGCTTGCCGCGGGCGTCGTTCATCCCGCCCCCGCCGCGGTGCCAGGCGCGGGCGGCCGCGAAGTCGCTGCCGTAGGTCTTGCCCATCGAGCCGATCGTCTTGGCGAGGTACTCAATCTGCAGCTCGGGGGGGATGGTCCTGGCGTTGGCGCCGCGGCCGAACTTCTTGCCGCTCCACTTCTCGAAGTCGGGCAGCAGGCCGTTGTCGTCGAGGCCGACCAGCCCGTGGCCGGTGCCGTCGAAGTGGACGCCGTAGTTCTTGAACCCCGACTCCTGGTTGATGATCGCCGCCAGCACCTTCGGGTCGGCGCCGTACTGGGCGGCGTACTTCTGGATGTACGGCCACACCTGCTGGAGCGACAGCTGGGCGTTGCGTTCCTGCGAGAGGGCCTGGGCCCGGCTGGACTGGGAGGTCTGGCTGGCTCGGGAAACAGTGGCGGTCATCGGTGTTCTCCTGCCAGCGACGGGATGAAAACCGTTACCGGCTGAGCCATTGTCGCCGCGACCGCCAAATCCGTTTCGGTTTTCAGGTAAAAGCCGAAGGAGTTCAACAACCTGCCCCCATGCTCGCCGCCCGCCCCCATCTCGAGCCGACCCGAAAACCCGGCCTGAACACCCTGAGAGTGAACGAGATTTACATCTCGCTCCAGGGAGAATCGACCCACCAGGGCCTGCTGTGCACCTTCGTGCGGCTGACCGGGTGCCACCTGCGCTGCAGCTACTGCGACAGCGAGCACAGCTTTTACCAGGGCTCGAAGCTGACCGTGGGCGAGGTGGTCGAGCGGGTGGTGGCGCTCGGCGCTCCGCGGGTGGAGGTCACCGGAGGCGAGCCGCTGCTGCAGCCGGCGGTCTACCCGCTGATGGAGGCGCTGCTGGCGAAGGGCCTGACGGTGATGCTCGAGACCTCGGGCTCGATCGACGTGCGCGAGGTGCCGCCGGCGGTGCAGAAGATCGTCGACCTGAAGACCCCGTCGTCGGGCGAGAGCGACCGCAATGATCTGCGGGTGCTCGAGAGCATGAACGCCAATGACGAGCTGAAGTTCGTGATCGGCAGCCGCGCCGACTACGACTGGGCGAAGGGGATGATCGAGGCCCACCGGCTGGCGAAGCGGCCCTACCCGCTGCTGTTCTCCGCGGTGCACGGCAGGCTCTCCGCCCAGCATCTGGCCGAGTGGATCATCGCCGACCGGCTGCCGGTGCGGTTTCAGCTGCAGCAGCACAAGTACGTCTGGAAGCCCGAGGCCCGCGGGGTCTGATCAGCGGTGGGCGGCGGCCCGCAGCACGAAGCCGACGAGACCGGCGGTCGCCAGCAGGTCGAGCGCGATCATCACCCAGGTGAGTGGATAGAACCGGCCGGTGAGCGGGGCCTGTCCACGTTGGCGGGCGGCGCGCTCCTGGAGGATCAAGGCGAGGGCGCTGGCGATCAGCGGCAGCAGCAGCGCCAGCCCGACCAGCGTCCCCACCGTGCCCGCCGAGAGGGTGAGCGCCACCCCCAGCGGCAGCGGAGCGACCGCCAGCCCGAACGCCACCTTCGGCCGGGTGGGAGCGGGCCGATCGAGGATCAACGCGCAGTCCGCGCAGAACTCGTCCTCGGCGCGGATGTGGACGCACTCGCCACAGATGAACGTGCCGCAGCGCTGGCAGACGTCGACCGCCGCCGCATCCGCATGCTTCGCGCAGCGTGCTCCGGCGGCAGGGGCCATGCCCCTCAGTCTAGGACTTCAGCCGCGCGAGAGCTTTCGGGCGGCGACCCGCACCGGCTTGGCGACCTTGCCCTTCTTCGAGGCCTTGGCGAGCTTGCTGTACTTCCCCGCCTTGCCGCTCTTCTTCGCGACCTTCGCCTTCTCGGCCGCAGGCTGCTTCACCGACGCCGGAGACTCGATCGCCTGCACCAGCTGGGAGGTGGCGGTCATCGCGTCGCTGTTCGCCAGCCGGCCGTCGCCAGTGAGCGGGAGGGAGAGGCTGAACCGGGGGCCGGAGGGCCCGAGCACCTTCAGCTCCATCTTGCCGCCGACCACCTTGCTGCTGACCGTGTAGTCGCCGCTCTTGCCGCACTCCATCGAGATGCAGAGGGTCTCGCTCAGCTGCTCGCGGGCCGGGCCGGTGACCGCGATGTGCTCACCGACGGCCCAGGCGGGCAGGGATGCGACCAGAGCGAGCAGTGGAAGTGCGCGGTTCATACAGTCCCCACTGAGCAAGGGCCGCGCCGATCAGCAGTTGCGGCCGGTTAACCCGTTTTCGGGGTGAGGAAACTGGTGCATTGATGTTCCAAATGGGGTGCGGACCCTACGGATCAGGCGGCGGGGTGGTGCACTGCCATCGTCCGCAGCACCACCGCGACGACGAAGCCGCCCAGCCAGCCGGCCAGGATCAGCCCCTTCCGGCGGTGCTCGAACTGACCGAAGCCATAAACGATGCTCACGATCGGGATCAGCAGCACCATGAAGCCGGTGCCGACGCTGCGCTGGAAGGCGTGGAGCAGGACGAAGACGAAGCAGGTCACCGCGAGGAACTGAATCACCAGGCCGAGGATGGCGAGCGTCACGCCGGCCAACATACGGCCTGGAGCGCGATTCCGCGACCGGTTCCTCGCCCCGCGCAGCGCGGTGCTATGCAGCCGGGATGTCCAACTTCCGCGCTGTGCTCACCTTCGCGGTGATCGGCACTCTGCTGGGAATCGTCTTCGCGACGCTCGCCGCCCCGACGATCCTCTCCAACGGGCTGTGCGGCTTCAGCAGCGACACCCAGATTCAGCGGCCCTGCCTCGACACCGTGCAGCAGGCGACCGGCGGGCTGATCCGCTACCAGCTCTACGGGGCGCTGGCGGGGACGGTGGTCGGCCTCGCCGCCGGGATCTTCTTCAACGTGAAGCGGAAGAAGGCGCCCGCCGCCGCGCCCGCTGCCGGGCCGAAGCCTTGAGCAGCTGCACCTTCTGCTCGCGCGAGAGCTTCTTCAGCGCCGCCTCCAGCCGCAGCGCCGCC
>JAGSPQ010000537.1 GCA_018262385.1 Myxococcaceae bacterium
CCACCGGCAGCGCAGTGCAGCTCGGCAGCATCGCGCTGACCGTCGGCAACGCCACCGTCAGCGGGCTCGGCTTCAACTTCACCGGCTCTCCCACCACCCAGGCGATCGTCTCGATCAGCCAGTGCTCCGACTTCAACTGCGGCGGCGGTCAGGGAGGCACCCCCAGTCATGACTTCGGCTTCGCTCCGGTCGGGAGCACCAACCCGGTGATGCTGTTCGTGCGCAACACCGGCTCCTCTCCCGCGACGCTGAGCAACACCGGCCTCTCCGGCCCCGGCTACGCCTACTCCACCGGCAGCTACCCGGGTGGGGCGCCCGGCAGCCAGGTGAACTGGGGTGGCCAGAGCTTCAACTTCTGCCCGGCCTCGCCAGGCACGCTCGCTCCGGGCGCGCGGTGCGTGATCTCGGTCGACTGGTCGGCCTCGGGCACGGTGACTCAAAACGGAAGCCTCGCGCTCGGGCTGACCGGCGCCACCACGCCCGGGCTGGCCTTCAACTTCAGCGGGACGCCGACCACGCTCGCGATCGTCTCGATCTCCACCTGCTCCAACTGCGGCGGGGGAGGGGGGCCGGGAACGCCGATGCATGACTTCGGGTACGTGCCGAACGCGGGCACCCGCAGCAGCTACTTCTTCGTCCGCAACCGCGGCACCAGCCCGGCGGCGCTGACCAACTCGGCGGTGACCGGCGCGGGCTTTTCCTACACCCAGGGCAACTGGCCCGGGGGCCAGCCCGGCGCACAGGTGATGGTCGACGGGCAGAACTGGAACCTGTGTCCGGCCCTCGGCGCCAGCCTCCCCGGCGGCGCGACCTGCGTCGTCTCGGTGACCTACTCGGCCACTGGCACGATGCCGCAGGCGGGAAACCTCTCGATCACCCTCGGCGGCGCGACCACCCCGGGGCTCTCGCTCGATCTGCGGGGCACTCCCACCATGCTGGCGATCGTCTCGCTCTCCGATGGCCCCTGGGGCGGCGGCGGCTGCTGTGGCACCCCGACCCACGACTTCGGCACCGTGCCCTCGCCGAGCACCAACACCACCCTGTTCTACCTGAGCAACACCGGCGCCACCGGCGCGACGCTGATCAGCGCCAGCCTCACCGGCGGCGCCTTCAGCCACACCGGCGGCACCTTCCCCGGCGGGGTGGCGGGAAGCACGATCATGACCTGGAGCGGCCCGGTCGAGTTCTGCCCGATGGCGGGCGGGACGCTGGCCCCCGGCGCCTCGTGCGTCTTCCAGGTGACGTACTCGGCCACCGGCACCGCTCCGCAGGCCGGCTCGCTCACCCTCAACCTCGGCAACGCGACCGACAGCAGCCTGGGGTACGCGCTCACCGGCTCGCCGACCACCGCGGCGATCGTCTCGATGACCACCTGCCCCAACTGTGGCGGGGGCGGCGGAGGGCAGGGACTGCCGACCCATGACTTCGGAGTGGTGGCGGTGGCCAGCACCAACCCGCAGTTCTTCTTCGTCCACAACGCAGGCATC
Source organism: Myxococcaceae bacterium (assembly GCA_018262385.1). GTDB lineage: Bacteria > Myxococcota > Myxococcia > Myxococcales > Myxococcaceae > JAGSPQ01. The sequence continues at coordinate 1,488 of JAGSPQ010000537.1, forward strand.
GGGTCGGCGACGCTGTCGAGCGGGGTGATCACCGGCGCCGGGTTTGCCTGGGCCGGCACCGGCTACCCGGGGGGAACGCCGCTGAGCACGGTCAACGTGCAGGGGAACAACTACACCTACTGCCCGGCGCCCGGAGGCTTGCTGGCGTCCCAGGCGACCTGCGTGATCCAGCTCGTCTACTCGGCGTCGGGCTCCAACCCGCAGAACGGGAACGTCACCCTCAACCTGGCGAACGCCACCGCGCCGAGCGTCGGGTTCAACCTGGCTGGCACTCCGACCAGCAGCGCGATCGTGAGGATCAGCACCTGCGTCGGGTGCGGCTCCAACAACCCGTTCGACTACGGCACCGCCGGCACGAGCCTCGACGTGGTCTTCGTTGCCCAGAACACCGGCCTGATGAACGCCGGCCTCGCCGACGGCAACACCCTCAGCCCGCCGTTCTTCTTCAGCTCCGGCAGCTACCCGGGAGGGACGGGGACCACCAACGTCTTCGGTCAGACGGTCTCGTTCTGCGGCAGCGCACTCGCGCCCGGGGCCAGCTGCGCGCTCTCGGTGCGGTTCTCGGGCGCCACCAGCGGCTCGTCGACGCTCACCCTCAACTTGACCGGTGCGTTCTCGCCCACCGCCAGCCAGACGGTGCTCGGCACCGCCACCACCCGCGCGCTGCTGCGGATCAGCGACGGAGAAGGCCTCTTCGGCTGCACCGACACCACCTGCGGCAACAACCCCGCCCAGCTGGGGCCGGTGACCTCTCCGGCCACCATCGTCAGAGAGTTCCTCGTCACCAACTACGGCGCGCAGCCGACGTTCAACATCCTCGGCGGCAATCCGTTCGGCCCCTACTTCGGGTTCGCGGGCTCCGGCAGCTTCCCCGGGGGCACCGGCGCGAAGCAGTTCAACGGGGGCGCCACCTACCCGTACTGCGGGGTGGTGATCGCTCCGGGAGCCAGCTGCCTGGTGTCGGTCGACTTCCACCCGCCCACGGGTCCAGGCACCTACAACAGCAACCTGAACCTGCAGTACTTCGACGGGTCGGGGCAGATCATCCCCAACGCGAATCGGATGCTCCGCGGCTTGGCGAACTGATCAGGCGAACAGCTTTCCCAGCTCCTGGGCGACCTCGAGATCCATCGGGTCGAGCACCAGCTGCCCGGAGAGCACCGCGAGCTGGGCGTTGGTGGTGCCGTTGACCAGCCCGAGGAAGCTGTCGGTCGACGTCGTCACCTTCAGCTTCGGGGCGCCCTGCAAACCGGGCTGAACCCAGTCCGCCTTGCGGGTGCAGTCGACCGTCCACCGGCCGCCGCCCTCCCCGGTGATGTCGAGGTGGATCCGCGCGCCGATCGCCTTCACCACTCCGGGGTGCTTCTTCAGCCGGGCGGCGAAGTCGTCCTCGACCAGCCTGGCGATCTTCGTTCGGGGCGCCTTCTTCTCCTCCACCGGCGCGGCGGCGACCTTCTTCGCCTTGGCCTTCTTCTTCGGCTCGGCCTTCACCGAGCCGCGGGCGCGGAACTTCTCGAAGTTCTCGCGCGAGAAGAGCTGGCTGCCTTCCTTCTTCGCGTTCTCGAACACCTCTTTGAGGCTCTCGGAACTGACCGCCCCGGGGTTCTTGAAGTACTCGATCGCCACCCGGCCGATGCCCCAGCTCGCCGCGAACGCCGCGGGGATGGTGAGCAGCGCGCCGACCACCGGCAGCAGCGCCTTGATCCCCTGGCGGGCGAGCATCCCGAGTCCCACCGTCGCGCCCAGCTCGAGGATCAGGCTCTTCGCGTCGGCCTGGGTCACCTTCCGCCCGTGGATGTGGCCGATCGTGATCACCATCGCCGACTGCACCGGCAGCATCAGCACCGCGTCGGAAAACGGAATCGGAGACACCGCCACCACCGCGCAAGCGTAGCTGCAGAGGTTGACCACGTCCCGCGCCGCCTGATCCCGCTGCTTCTCCGTCGCCTTGCTGAAGTCTTTGGTGCGGATGTTTTCGAGCGTGTCGAGCCAGGACATGAAGTCTCCTTCGAGGTTTCAGCGCCAGAGGTCGACGGTACCGCCCTTGTGCTCATTGTCACGCAACACGAGCCCCGACTCCTTCGTCGCGCGCGCGGCGTGGGGGCCGATCCAGAACTCCTTCGGGTCGCCCCGCCGGTAGGCCTTGTGGATCCAGGCCTCGACCTCGTTGAACAGGGTCCGGAACTTGTCCGGAGCGGGGTTGCGTCGCCCGGTCTGCTGGGTCACGTCGAGCTCCGCCCACAGCTGGCCCGACTGCAGCTCGTTGTCGAAGTTGGGCCGGCTGCGATCCCAGTAGATCACCGGCGAGCCGACCTCGAGCACCCGCCAGAATCCCTTGTCCGGCCCGCGCTTCATCCGATCGACCTGCACCGGCCCGATGTCGGTGGCGGCGAGGTAGAGATCCTCCTCGGGCAGCTGCGCGAACACCGAGGCGTGGGCGCGAAACTCGACCCAGTCCGGCGGCACCCGCCGCGGATACACCTTCAGCACGTGACGCTCGAGGTATCGCAGGAAGGCGATCTCATCCTCGTTCGTCATGAAGAATCGGAGCAGGTTCGCCATGTAGAGCCTGTCTGCTACAGAGCAACCATGGACGCCACCTTCTCGACGTTGCAGTCGCGAATGCAGGAACTGAAGGATCT
>JAGSPQ010000028.1 GCA_018262385.1 Myxococcaceae bacterium
CCACCTTCTGCACCCACAGGTCTGGCTTGCCCCGCTTGTACGAGGTGTAGCCGACGGTGTTGTGGTCGGCCATCGTCGGCAGCAGGTTGATCCCACCGGCGGCGACCGCGATCTGGCCGTGCCCGTCCCAGTCGGAGACGTAGACGTCCTTGCCGCCGCCGGTCTTCTTCACCCAGGTGATCCGCGACTCGAACGGCCCGGTCTCGCGGGTGAAGAACTTGTAGACCGCGTTGGCGAGCTTGTGGGCCAGCTTCCGGGGCTCCTTCGCGCTCACCGACTCGCTGGCCTTGAGCTCCTCGCGCCCGCTGGCGACGGTGAACAGCCGCAGGTCTCCGCGCAGCATCTCTCCGTCGCTCGAGATCTGGGTCTTCACCAGCGCGTCGGCGCCGACGTTGGTCCAGTTGCCGAAGTTGATGCTGGCCGCGGTGATCCCTTCCTTCGCGTCGGCGAGGAAGCTCTTGCGGTCGAGCAGGGTGAACAGCCCGCAGCCCTTCAGATCGAAGCTCAGCGCGTCGTCGAACTCGGCCAGCCGCGCCTTCGCCCCGTCGTCCTGGGTGAGGGGGACGGCGACCGCCACCGGCATCGGCCGGTAGTTGGCGCCCGAGATCTCGATCACCGGCGCCTGCGCCAGCGCGGCGAAGGGAAGAAGTGCTGCGACGAGGAAGAGCTTCATCGGTTGCCTCAGGGAGAGAACGCCAGAGTGACGCCCGCCAGCAGCACCTTCTTCAAGTGCTCCGGCGGGGGAGAGAACGGCGCCGCTTTCTTCACGGCCGACAACACTGCTTCGTCGAACAGCTCATTGCCCGAGGCTTTCTTCAGCCGCACGTCGCTCGCCTCGCCCGTGCCCGACACCTTCATCGCCACCTCGGCCTTCAACGTACGCCGCTCGGCCTCGGGAATGGTGTTCGACACGTCGTAGTAGCGCCGCACCGCGGCAGAGATGATCCCGAAGTACCGCTCGCCCTCTTCCTTGGCGGCGTCGCCGTTCGGGTCGCCGTCCGCCCGGCCCTCGAGCTCTTCCGGCCTGGCCTGCTTCGACGCGTTCTGCAGCGCCTTGAACAGATCCTGCTTCGCGGTCGGCTTCTTCGGCTCGGGGCCCGGCACCACCACCGCCTTCGGATTGGGCACGGGAATCGGAACCTCGACCTTCTCTTCCTTCTTCACCTCGGGCGGCGGCTCTTCCTTGCGCGGCAGCAGCTTCTCGTCGCGCGGCTTGCCCAGCCGCACCAGCGAGGCGGTGATCGGCTTCTGATCGAGGTTGACCAGCGCGGGCGACAGCAGCCAGCTGGCCACCAGCCCCAGCCCGATCGCCAGCGCGTGGAGGCCTACCGAGAGCGCGAAGAAGGGCACCACCTTCGACGGGCGATGCGCCAACAGACTCTGCGCGGCGGCGGGGTGCATTTACGGTTTGGGCTTTTCCTTCTTGTCCTTCGACGCCCGGCCAGCCCCCATCGGGTCCGTGATCATCCCCACGTTGGTGATCCCCGCGCGCTGGGCGGCCGCCATCACCTCGACCACGATTCCGTAGGGCAGCTCTTTGTCGGCGTGCAGGTAGAGCTCCTTGTCGGCCTGGGCCTTGGCGTTGGTCTTCAGCTTCTCTTCCAGCTCGCCCAGCGCCACCTCGACCTCGCCGATGAAGACGTGCTTCTTCACGTCGATGCTGATCACCAGCTTCTTGTCGGAGGCCTCGACCGCGGCGGCCTTGGTCGCGGGCAGGTTCACCTTCACCCCCTGCTGAATCAGCGGCGCGGTGACCATGAAGATGATCATCAGCACCAGCATCACGTCCACCATCGGCGTGACGTTGATCTCCGACATCGTGGTGCGGCCGGGCGCACCTTTTCCGCCGCCCATTCCCATTACTTGAAGAAGTGCCTCTTCACGATGTTGAGGAAGTCGGCCGAGAAGTTCGACATCTCGGTGTCGAACACCCGGATCCGGGCGATGAACGAGTTGTAGGCCACCACCGCGGGGATCGCCGCGAACAGCCCGGCCGCGGTCGCCAGCAGCGCGTTGCCGATCGGCGCCGCCACGGTGGCGATCGTCGCGTTGCCCTTCTCGGCGATCTCGTTGAACGCTCCCAGGATCCCCATCACGGTCCCGAAGAGTCCCACGAACGGGGCCGCCGCGCCGATCGTGCCGAGGAACGACACCCGCGCCTCCAGCTCGGTCAGCTCGGCGGTCGACGCCCGGTTGAGCGCGCGCTCGACGTTCTCGATCCCGCCCAGGCGCTCGGCCATCGCGCCCTCTTTGGCGTCCTTGTGCTGGGCCAGCTTCGACAGCTCCTCGTAGCCGGCGCGGAACACCTTGCTCAGCGGCGAGCTCTCCAGCTTCTGCGCCGAGGTGTAGATCGCGTCCAGCCGGGAGGCCTTCCAGAAGACGTCGAGGAACCCCACCGACTGGGACCGCGCCCGCGTCAGCTGCAACGACTTCATCACGATCAGCGCCCAGGACCAGGCGGAGGCCAGCGCCAGCACCCCCAGCACCAGCAGCTCGATCAGCGAGGCCTGCTTGAGCACCTCGAGGTAGTTGATTGCGGCAAGCATGGTCGGTTGGAGTATCATTTCCTTCGCCGGGCCGGCAATAAAAGCCTCGAAAATCCAGAGGTTGGCGCCGCTGACTGAATTTCCCCCACCCCGGGGCGTCTGTCGGTAGCAGCAGTCAACGAAACGGAGGAAGGGATTCATGAACGCGCGCTTGTGGGTGGCATTCCTCGCTGTGATGGGCTCGACCGGCTGCATCATCGTCGCGGGTGGCGGCACTGGAGGAGGCGCCGGAGGCGGAGGAGGCACCGCCAAGCGCGGCGACGTGACCTTCACCTGGAGCTTTGCCGGCCAGCAGTGCAACCAGGTCCCGGCGGTGAAGTCGGTGCGGGTCACCATCCCCGGCCAGACGCTCGACAACGCGGGCGTCTTCCCCTGCCTGGTCGCCGACTACCCGGGGATCGTGCTGAAGGACTTCGCGCCCGGGAAATACGACTTCACCCTCGAGGCGATCGGCTACAGCAACGAGAAGCTCTTCGCGGGCGCGAGCAGCTTCACCATCAACGGCAGCGTGCGGGTCGACCTCGATCTGACTCCGGTCGGCGGGCCCAACTCCTACGCCTACCTGACCTGGCGGTTCCCGGCGATGCAGGGCGCGCCCAACCCCGACTGCACCACCGCCGGCGTGGCCAACGTGCTGGTGAGCATCGACGGCGCGGCGGCGACCTCGATCGACTGCAAGCTGGGCTTCGGCACCAACCCGGGCGTCCAGACTCCCTTCCTCTCCGCCGGGGTGCACACCATCGAGCTGACCGGGGTGAACGCCACCGGCTACGCCTATTACCGGGCGACGAGCTCGCTCACGACCAGGGCGGGCGCGCCGGTGACCGCCGAGTACTCGCTGCCGTGGGCGGTCGGCGGAGTGGCGGTGAAGTGGAGCATCACCGACGGCTCGGTCGGTCAGACCTGCACCCAGGCCGGGGTCACCGACATCTACATCAACTTCGTCGACGCCCAGGGCAACCTCGTCTACGGCACCAACGGCGCAGTTCGCGCCGATGAGCAGCGCGGTCAACGTGCAGCTCTTCCGCACCCAGTAGCGGTTGGCCGGCCGCCGGCACGCTTCGTGGTAGTAACGCGAAGCGTGCGGCACGACAGACACAGCGCGATCGGAGTCTTTGATTCAGGCGTCGGCGGGCTGACGGTGCTCAAGGCATTGATCGAGCGCCTGCCGATGGAGAGCACGGTCTACCTGGGCGACACCGCCCGGGTCCCCTACGGGACGAAGTCCGGCGAGGTGGTGACCCGGTACTCGCTGAAGAACGCCGAGCTGCTGGTCGAGCACGGGATCAAGCTGCTGGTGGTCGCCTGCAACACCGCCTCGGCCGTCGCCCTGCCGGCCCTGCGGGCGCGGCTGCCGATTCCGGTGCTGGGGGTGATCGAGCCGGGCGCCGCCGCGGCCGCCGCCAGCACCCGCACCGGGAAGGTGGCGGTGATTGGGACCCCGGGTACGATCAAGTCGGGCGCCTACCAGCGGGCGCTGGCGGCCGAGCGGAGCGATCTGGAGGTGACCACCCGGGCCTGCCCGCTCTTCGTCCCGCTGGCGGAAGAAGGCTGGGTCAGCGGCGAGGTGCCCCTGATCGTCGCCCGCGAGTACCTCGGTGGCTTCGTCACCGAAGGGGTCGACACCCTGGTGCTCGGCTGCACCCACTACCCGCTGCTGTCGACGGTGATCTCCCAGGTGGTCGGCCCGAAGGTGACGCTGATCGACTCGGCCCACGCCACCGCCGACCGGGTCGCCGAGCTGCTGGCACAGAAGGATCTGCTCAAGCTCGGCCTCTCCTCGGTCGAGCGGCACTTCCTCGTCACCGACGTGCCGGATCGCTTCCTCGAGGTCGGGGCGCGCTTCCTCGGCCGGCCGCTGTCCGGGGCCCGCCAGGTCGACCTGAAGTTCTCCTAGAGCACCGAACAGGTGAGCGCCCCTGCTGCGGCGAGCGATGCCCTCGCTGCGGCGGGCAGGCTCGTCCCTGCGCTCCTCGATGTGCCACCCGGCACGCCTCCGGTGCTCGTGCCTCGCGTGCCCGCCTCGCTTCGGCCTCACTCGCCTCGCGACGGGGCGCTCACCTGTTCGGTGCTCTAGTTCTCGCTCAGCTGCTGCCGCGCCGGCTCGGTCTGCTCGGGCAGCGGCGCCACGCTCAGCGCCGCATTGAGCCCGATGTCGTCCTTGCGCGGGATCCAGCCGAGGTACGCCGTCACCAGCCGCTCACTCGTCCGGTAGAACCCGATCTTCTTCAGCGGCCAGTTCAGCCAGCCGGTGGTGATGCAGTAGTAGTCGAGGAACGGCCGGGTGTGATGGATCTGGTGGTGCTCGGGCGGGAGGATCAGGTGCAGCCGCTGCAGCCAGGTCACCACCGTGGGGCGCTTGTCGTCGGGCTCGTGCGCCCACTTGTGAAACTGGTTGGTCATCATCACCCAGAAGATCATCGAGGTGATCGAGACCACCATGAAGAGCGCGAAGTGGTGCCACGAGTGGTCGAGCGGGGTGAGCAGCGAGCCGAGCGCCCACGGCACCGAGATCGCGCAGTTGTTGCCGTTGGTCTCGATGTAGTCGTGCCGGGTGATCGCGAGCTGATCGACGTGGTGCTCGCGGAACGGGCGAATCAGCGCCTTGCCCACCAGCGGGGTGGCGGTCGAGCCCCAGGTGTCGGCCAGCCAGTGCACGAAGCCCGAGACCCAGTCGGCGACGATGAAGCCGGTGAGGAACGCGGCCAGCGTCAGCCAGGGGCTCGCCTTCACGTACGGGGCGACCTTGACCGCGGTGGCGAGGGTGAAGGTCCAGAAGAGGACGATGCTGGTGATCTCGAAGGCCCGGTGCTTCCAGGTGTACAGCGAGCGGAGCTCCTCTGCGCTGTGCTGCTGAATCTTCAGGTCCTTGTTCGACATGAGCCTTCCTTCGAAGCTGGGGCCGCGAAGGTATACGAGAGAGTGGGGGCCGATGTCATCGGCCTGTCTCAACTCACGCGATTAGGCGCGCGGGGTGGGTGTAGACGTTGAACCCGCCGCCGCGCACGAAGGCGACGAGCGTGATCCCCGCGCGCTGGGCGAGGTCGATCGCCAGCGTGCTGGCCGCCGAGACGCTCGCCACCACCGGCAGGCGCGCCATCGCCGCCTTCTGCACGATCTCGAAGCTCGATCGTCCACTGACCAGCAGCACCGCCCCCAGGCCCAGCCGGTTCGACAGCAGCAGGTCGCCCACCACCTTGTCGACCGCGTTGTGGCGCCCCACGTCTTCATGCCCCGCCAGCAGCGCTCCATCGGCGCCCAGCACCAGCGCCGCGTGGACCCCGCCGGTGCGCGCGAAGTTCTGCTGCCGCTCGGTCAACCGTTCGGGACCTCTGGCCAGCAGCTGGGCGCTCACCGTCGCCTCGAGCGGCAGGGTGGGAATCCGGGCGAGCAGATCGTCGATCTGCCGGCGGCCGCACACGCCGCACGCCGAGGTGGTGAGCGTCCCCCGCCGGGCCGCCTCGGCGCGCTCGAGCGGCAGGTTCGCGCCCGCCGCCGGGCTCACCTCGATCACGTTCCCGTAGCCCTCGTCGCCCACCCGCCCGCAGTGCGCCACCGAGCCGAGGTCGGCCACCGAGCGCACGATCCCTTCGGCGAACAGAAAGCCGACCGCGAGCTTCGCGTCCTCGCCCGGAGTCCGCATCGTGATCGACACCGGCTCGGACGCGACGCGAATCTCGAGCGGCTCTTCGACCGCGATCAGATCTTCGAACGGGGTTCCATCGCGGCGCTGGGCCCGGCGGCTGGCGACCCCTTTGATCGGGTGGCTGGCCAGAGGCATCGCCTACTCGTAGTCGCTGCGCTTCTTCTTCATCGGGTTGCTCAGCTTGCCCTCTTTGAAGATCTCGACCCGGTTCGCGCCCGGCGCGTTGAGGCCCTTGGCGCTGCCGATCATCGGCTTCGCGTCCGGCGGCTGGTAGACCACCCGCACCTTCGGCCCCGCGGGGAGGCTGCCGATGTTGGCGTCGATCAGCAGGTAGATCGTCGTGTCGGCGGCGTTGATCCGCTCGGTGTCGCGCCGCAGATCGAGCTCTGCCAGAGCCATCCCCTGCTCGAGGGTGGTGGCCTCTTCCGAGAACTGCTTCACCTTGATCCGCAGCACCGACAGCGACGAGCTGTCTTTGTACTCGCGCGTCCCCTGGATGGTGATCGACAGATCCGCCCCGGTGATCGGCGACTTCGGATCGCGCAGCTTCACCCCGGTGTTCTTGTCGTTGTCGGTGTCGAGGAAGACGGTGGTGTTCGCGCAGCGGGTGCCGCACGCGTCGCCCCAGGGGGCGCGGTTGAAGTCGACCTTGAAGGCGTAGTCGCTGCCCTGCGGCCCGACGGTGATCGCGGTGGCGACCGGCCGATCGTCCTCGGCCGGAGGCGGGGCCTTGTAGGTGATGCAGGGCTTCTCGCCGGCGACGGCGGCGCTCGCCAGCAGCAACGAAAAGAGGGCAGCGCGAACTGGCATGGCGGGGTACGAGACCAAAGATGCTCTACGTACGCCAGTTGACATTCGGGCCGATGAAAAACTTCATCCACCTGGTCGGGGCCGAGGGCGCACCCGAGGTGGCGGTGGTGGACCCTGCGTGGAATGTGCCGGCGTTGCTGGAAGAAGTGGCGCGGGAGGGCAAGCGGGTCGCCGCGGTGGTGCTGACCCACTCGCACGAGGACCACCTCAACGGCGTGCCTGAGCTGCTGCGGACCCACGACGTCCCGGTCTACGCCCAGCAGGCCGAGCTCGACTTCAACGATCGGCTGCAGGACTTCGCCGGGGCGCTGCGGCCGGTGGGCCACGGCACCGAGGTGAAGGTGGGCCCGCTCGCGCTGACCTTCCTCCACACCCCCGGGCACACCCCCGGCTCGCAGTGCCTCCACTGCGGCGGAGCGTTGTTCTCGGGCGACACCCTGTTCGTCGATCACTGCGGGCGGTGCGATCTTCCCGGCAGCGACGTGGGGCAGATGTTCGACAGCCTCCACCGGGTGCTGGGGACGCTGCCGGATCAGACCCGGCTCTACCCGGGGCACGACTATGGCGCGGTGCCGGTGTCGAGCCTGGCCCGCGAGCGCAAGCTCAACCCCTACCTGCTCCACACCGACCCGAAGGCCTTCAGCGACTACCGGCTGCGGCCGAGGAGCTGATCGGGAAGCCGGGTCGTCATCGGCAGCGGCGTGGGCCGGCGCCGCATCGCGACGTAGACTCCGACCGCCAGCAGGGCGGTCGACAGCAGCGTCCACAGCGCGGCCCACACCAGCGACGGGATCGGGGTGATGTCGGCCAGCAGCTGCGCGTCGCTGCGGACCCGCACCGCGCCGTTCCAGAGGTCGTCCTTCAGATCCATCGCCGCATAGAGCGCGGTGAACGAGGCGATGAACAGGTTCAGCACCCCCACCACCTGCGCCGGGAGGAAGCGCGCGCCCAGCCCGAAGCTGATCGCCATTCCGAAGCAGAAGGCGAGGGTGAACGCGTCGCGCGCGTAGAGCAGGCCCATCACCGAGAGCCAGACGCAGGCGGCGCCGAGCATGAACCGGCGCAGATCGAAGCGGAACGTGCACAGCAGCAGGACCACCGAGACGATCGCGCTGCCGACGTAGCCGGCCGAGTAGACGACGGTGCGGGCGAGGAAGCTGGTGGGGATCGCCGACAGGCACTCGCCCGACTCGTTGCCCGCGATCGAGACCCGGCTCACCGAGCCGCCGGCCAGCAGCGAGGCGAGCGCGTGCCCCGTCTCGTGCCCCATCACCGCCAGCAGCTTGAACGGCCAGAGCACCTGCCAGTCCCAACCGACGATGCCCAGGGCGAGGAAGGCGACCAGCATCAGCAGCTTGCCGCCATCGAGGCTGTAGGCAGCAGGCGTGGGCTTCACGACGGGTTCAACCTCCACCAGCCGCGGGTTGTTCCGAGCCCTACAGGCCGGGGACGCCGGTGTGGCCGCAGAATACGTCGCGATCGAGCAGCCGCGCATGGGCGGGCAGCACCCGCGGCAGGTTGCGCAGGGCGGGGTAGTCCCTCACCAGCTCGGTCATCTCTTTGTGGCCGAGCATCACCACGCTGGTGGTCTCGCCGGCGTAGATCCGCAGCCGCCCGGGGTGGCCGGACATCGCGCTCGTCACGGCGATGAACTGCCCCTGGGTGACCTCGAACTGGCGCGCTTCCTGGCCGGCCTGGGCGCGATCCTCGAGCACCAGCGCGCCATGGGTCACCACTCCGATCAGGTTGCACAGCTCACCCGGATGCATCACGGTCGCGCCGGGCTTGAACTGCTTCTCGACGAACTTGCCGATCATCCGCGCGCGGGCGATCGAGTCGACGTCGGCGAACAGCCGGCTCGAGCCGAGGAAGCCCTCGAGGATCCGCTCCTGGTAGAAGCCGACCATTCGGTCGTGCAGGGCCGAGTCCTGCTCGATCACCTGCTGGAGCGCGGCCGCCGGGATCTGGAGCACCACCGCGTGACCGATCGCCCGGGCACAGGCGGCGCGCTGCTGGCCGGAGAACAGCCCGAACAGGCCGATCGCCTCGCCATGCGAGAGGTGGCGCAGCGCGACCTCGCGGTCGTCCTTGCGGCGGAGGATCTCGAGGGTGCCTTCGGCGACCACGTAGAACGAGTCGGCCGCGTCGCCCTCGACGAAGAGGAACTCGCCTTCCGAGACGTCGCACTGCATCGCGCCTTCTGCCAGCGCCTCGAGTGACTTGCGGGGCAGCCCCTTGAACTGGGGCACCTGGGCCAGCGCTTCGATCGCCGTCTTCGGATCCGCAGGGCTCTCGGCCACGAAGCCGACCCCCGAGCTCGGATCCGACATCACGTCTTCCACGCCCAGGTCATCGGCGCTGTTGATGAGGTCGTCTTCCGGGATCGCCTGGTTCTCGGCGTGGGCGACCTCTTTCTGGTACGCCTGCATCACGTCGTAGGGAATCAGCGACGGCAGCAGCACCGGCGGCGCAATCGGCACCGCGACGCGCGGACGGCTGCTGCGGGGAGGAAGCGAGTGGTGGTGCTGTGGCATGGCGGTGCGCCCCATGAATTGGCGGCGGAGTGTATGGATCGGCGACCCAGAGTCAAACCCGCCCCCAGACAGGCGTTCAGTGGGTGTCGTCCTCGTGGGCGAAGGGCGAGATCCCCTGGCACGCCGGGAAGGCGAACGCCTCGAAGTCGACCGGCGCTCCCGCGGGGAGCTCGGTGAGGTCGGCCGGCAGCACCACCCAGCCCTCGGCGCCCTGCCACCCGCGCAGCTGCCCCGCCGCCGGGTTGAGCAGCTTCAGCTGCGCCCCGTCCCACCGGGCGGGGAGGAAGGCGGTCAGCCCGGGCGGCTTGCGCTGGGGCGCCTCGAGGGTGGCGCGGATCCGCCGGCGCTGCTCCACCACCCCCAGCCGCTTGAGGATCATCGGCCGCACCAGCTGATCGAAGGTCACCGCGGCGGCGAGCGGGTTGCCGGGGAGGATCGCGACCGGCACCCGGCGCAGCAGCCCCAGGCCCACCGGCTTGCCGGGTCGAATCGAGACGCCGTCGAAGCCCAGCGTCCCGCCCAGCTGCTGCAGCACCCCCTTGACCCGATCGCGCTTTCCGTTCGCCGCGCCTCCGGCGGTCACCACCAGGTCCGCCTCCGGCAGCAGCCGTTCGAACGCGCGCGCCAGCTCGTCGTCGCGATCGGCGCAGTGCTCGAGGGCCACCACCGCGGCGCCGGCGTCGGCGGCCAGCGCGGCGAGCAGAGTGGAGTTGCTGTCGAAGATCTGGTGCGCCTGCGCGAGCTGACCGGGCTGGGCCAGCTCGTCGCCGACGGTGAGCAGCGCGACCCGCGGCCAGGCCCGCACCGGAACCGTCATCAGCCCGACTGCGGCGCACAGGCCGAGCGCGACCGGGTCGAGGCGGGTGCCGGCCGCCAGCAGCAGGTCGCCCTCGCGGTACTCCTCGCCTCGCCGCCGCACGTTCGCCCCCGGCTCGACCGCGGCGAAGGCCACCACCCGCTGACCGTCGTCCGAGCTGTGCTCGCTCTTGAGCACCGCGTCGGCGCCGAACGGAATCGGCGCGCCGGTGTAGATCCGCATCGCCTCTCCGCTGAGCAGATCGCGGTCGGGCAGCGGATCGCCGGCGAACACCTCGCCGATGATCTTCAGCGTCCGCGGGGCGTCCTTCTTCGCTCCTGCGAGATCCGCCGAGCTGACCGCGAACCCGTCCATCGCGGAGTTGTCGAACGGGGGCGCTCCCCGGCGCGCGAACAGCCCCTCGGTCAGGTACCGGCCCTGGGCGTCGAGCAGCGGCAGCCGCTCGATCGGGCCCGGCTCGATCGAGGCGAGCGCCAGCGTTTTGGCCTGAACCAGAGAGATCATAGGGTGCGCGGGAAATGCGGCGGACCTTACCGAAATCAGAGCTGACGCTCGCGATCCTCGCCGGAGGGGCCGGCAAGCGCCTGGGCGGGACCGCGAAGGGGCTGCTCACCGCCGAGGGGGTGACGTTCATCGAGCGGGTGCTGCAGCTGGGGACGCTGTGCGCCGAAGCGATGATCGTCTCGGCGGATCCGGCCTACGACCGCTTCGGGGTCCGGCGGGTGGTGGACGTCGAGCCGGGCCGCGGCGCTCCGGGCGGAGTGGTCACCGCCCTGCTCTCGGCGCGGACCCCATGGGTGCTGGTGGTCGCCTGCGACATGCCGTTCGTCACCGTCCCGACCGCGCAGGCGCTGATCGCCGCCGGGGAAGACGAAGACGTCACCTGCTTCGAGCGCGAGGGCGAGCTCGAGCCGCTGCTGGCGATCTACCGCGCCAGCCTGGGAGCGCTGTGGCGCCCGCGGCTGGGCGAGAACCCCTCGCTGCGATCGCTGCTGGCCGACCGGCCGGTGCACGCGCTCGCGGTGGCCGAGGCCCGCGCGCTCGACAGCATCAACACCCCCGAGCAACTGGCGGCGGTCAAAAGCTAGCTCCCTTCACAGCGCGTCTGTTACCGTCGCGCCTACTTCCCATCATGGCGAAAACCTTCGAAAAAGCCGTCACCGGCTTCAACCACAACATCAAACACAAGGGGAAGGTCTACCACGTCCAGACCGAGGACTCGGGAGCCGCCAACCCTCACATCATCACCCACCTGTTCGTGGGCGGGAACATCCTCGCGTCGAAGAAGACCGGCTACGCCGACATCGTGAAGACCGCGAATCTCGCCGAGCTGGTGCGCGAGATGATGGAAGAGCAGCACAAAGAGATGCTGCGCAACCTGATCAACGGCGTCTACGACAACATCGACTCGAAGCAGCGCAGCTACCAGCCCGGTCAGCTCGCCACCGACGCCGAGGCCGCCCAGGCGCAGCAAAAGCAGAACGTCGCCGCGCTGACCGCCGCCGCCGCCGCCGCGACCTCTGCTGCTGCCACCGCCGCGGCCGCCGCGAAGCCGCTGCCTCCCGAAGTGGTCGCCGCCCGCGAGATGAGAGAGCTGCCGAAGATCAACGAAGTCGGAGTCGAGACGCTGTTCGGTGAAGATCTGATCAGCGAGAAGAGCCTCGACGAGGTGATCTTGAGCTACCTCGCCGGCGACGGCGACGCCGGATAACTTCGTCTTCTCCGAACGGTTTTCTGCGCTAGATCGCGGGCGCCATGAGCACCTTCGCGACCATCGACACCCTTTGCATCAACACCCTGCGCACGCTCGCGATCGACGCGGTGCAGAAAGCCGACTCCGGTCACCCCGGCCTCCCCCTCGGCGCCGCGCCGATGGCCTACGTGCTGTGGCAGAACCACCTCAAGCACAACCCGGCGGATCCGAGCTGGCCCGATCGCGATCGGTTCGTCCTCTCGGCCGGCCACGGCTCGATGCTGCTCTACGGGCTGCTCCACGTCACCGGCTACCCGCTGACGATGGAGGACCTGATGGCCTTCCGGCAGTGGGGCAGCAAGACCCCCGGCCACCCCGAGCACGGCCTGACTCCCGGCGTCGAAGCCACCACCGGCCCGATCGGCCAGGGCCACGCCAACGCGGTCGGGATGGCGATCGCCGAGCGCGCGCTCGCCTACCGCTTCAACCGCCCCGGCTTCGAGCTGGTCAACCACCACACCTTCGCGCTGATCTCCGACGGCGATGTGATGGAGGGGCTGACCCACGAGGCCGCCTCGCTCGCCGGCCACCTCAAGCTCGGCAAGCTGATCTGCCTCTACGACGCCAACGACGTGACCCTCGACGGGCCGGCGGACATCGCGTTCAGCGAAGACGTCGAGGCCCGCTACCGCTCGTATGGCTGGCACGTGCAGACGGTGGCGAAGGGCGACAGCGATCTGGAAGGGATCGACCAGGCGATCACCGCCGCCAGGGCCGACACGCTCCGCCCGTCGCTGATCGTGGTGAAGTCGACGATCGGGTTTGGCTCGCCGAGCAAGGCCGGCAAGGCGTCGTCTCACGGCAGCCCGCTGGGCCACGACGAGATCGCGCTGACCAAGAAGGCGCTCGGCTGGGATCCGGAGAAGAAGTTCTTCATCCCCGAGGAGGCCGCGAAGCACTTCCAGCTCGCGCTGGAGAAGGGCAAGGCGGCCCAGACCCGCTGGGAGAAGCTGTTCGCCGACTACGAGGTGAAGCACCCCGAGTTGGCCGCGCTGTGGAAGCGGATGCAGGCGGGCGATCTGCCCGAGGGTTTCGACCAGCTGCTGCCGACCTTCAAGGCCGGCGAAGCGGTCGAGACCCGCACCGCCGCGGGGAAGGTGCTCAACGCGCTGGCGGCGAAGCTGCCCGAGCTGATCGGCGGCGATGCGGATCTCTCTGGCTCGACCAAGACCGGGCTGAAGGACGCCGGCGACTTCGACGGTCAGACCGGGAAGGGGAACAACCTCCACTTCGGCGTCCGCGAGCACGCGATGGGCGCGATCGCCAACGGCATCGCCTACCACGGCGGCCTGCGCCCCTTCACCGCCACCTTCTTCACCTTCAGCGACTACATGCGGCCCGCGGTCCGCCTCGCCGCGCTCAACAATCTGCCGGTGGTGTTCGTCTGGACCCACGACTCGATCGCCCTGGGCGAGGACGGGCCGACCCACCAGGCGGTCGAGCACCTCGCCGCGCTGCGCTCGATGCCCAACCTGTACGTGGTCCGCCCCTGCGACGGCGCCGAGTCCGCCCAGGCGTGGCGGATGGCGCTCGAGCGCACCGAGGGGCCGACCGGCCTGATCCTCACCCGCCAGAAGGTGGCTGGGCTCGATCGGACGAAGCTGGCCAGCGCCGAGGGCCTGCACAAGGGGGCCTACGTGCTGTCGGACTGTGCGGGTCAGCCTGCCGCGCTGCTGCTGGCGACGGGCAGCGAGGTGCAGGTCGCGCTCGAGGCGCAGGACACGTTGCAGCAGGAAGGCATCTCCACCCGGGTGATCTCGATGCCCTGCTGGGAAGCGTTCAAGGACCAGCCGGCTTCCTACCGGGAAGAGGTGCTGCTGCCTTCGGTGCCGGTGCGGGTGTCGATCGAAGCGGGCGTGACCTTCGGCTGGGACAAGTGGATCGGCGAGGAAGGGGTGGCGATCGGCGTCGACAAGTACGGCTCGTCGGCC
>JAGSPQ010000538.1 GCA_018262385.1 Myxococcaceae bacterium
AGGATCGAGTCGGTGCGTCCTTTCGACTGCAGCCCGAAGTGGGTGCCGCGATCGATCACCAGGTTGAACTCGGCGTAGCGCCCCCGCCGGTAGAGCTGAAACTCGCGCTGCCCCGGGGTGAACGCGGTGCCCTTGCGGCGCTGGACGATCGGCAGGTAGGCGTCGAGGTACGCGTCGGCCAGCCGCCCGACGAACGCGAGGCAGGCCTCGGCGTCGGCCGCCACCGGGGTGCTGGTCTCGTCGAGATCATCGAAGAACACCCCGCCCACCCCGCGGGTCTCGTCGCGGTGGGGCAGGAAGAAGTACTCGTCGCAGCGCCGCTTGAACTCGGGGTACGCCAGCGGGCTCAAGCTCGCGCACGCGTCGGCCGCCTGCCGGTGCCACTCGCGCGCGTCCTCCTCGAGCGGCAGGTAGGGCGTCAGGTCGAACCCGCCGCCGAACCACCACAGATCGCCGGCGTGGATCATCCGCACGTTGAAGTGGCTGGTCGGCACCCACGGATTGTGGGGATGGACCACCACCGACACCCCCATCGCCCGGAACGCCTTCCCCGCCGCCTGCGGGTGCCGCTGGGTCGCCGAGGGAGGCAGCTGGGCGCCGCTCACGTCCGAGAAGTTCACTCCCGCGCGCTCGAACACCTTGCCCTGCTCGAGCACGCAGGTCCGCCCCTCGCCCGCCAGCCGCCCCTCGATCGCCGGCCGCTGCCAGGCGTCGACCTCGAACCCGCCGCCGTCCTCCGACTCCAGCGCGCTCAGGATCCGCTGGTGGATCTTCCGAAAAGCGTCACCGCTCACCGCACGAGCTCCCGCCGGACGATCTGCGCCAGCGCGGCGATGAACGGGGGATCGTCGTTCACGCACGGCACCAGCTTCAGCTCTTCGCCTCCCGCGGCCCGGAAGGTGTCGCGCGCCTCGACCCCGATCTCTTCCAGCGTCTCGAGGCAGTCGCTGACGAACGAGGGGCAGGCGACCGCCAGCCGCTTCACGCCCTTCTTCGCCAGCTCGACCAGCACCACGTCGGTGTACGGCTCGATCCACTTCCGCCCCTGCAGCCGGCTCTGAAACGAGGTGGTGGTCGGCAGCTTCGGCAGCCGCACCGCCAGCGCCGCGCTGGTCGCCAGGCACTGCGCGCGGTAGCAGCCGTGGTTCGCGGTGGTGATCCGATCGCAGCAGCCCGCGCTGCCGCAGGCGCCGCCGGTCGGTCGGGTGGCGTCCTGCAGCTGGTTGAGCGGCAGCCCGTGGTAGCTGAGCAGCACGTGATCCGCGTTCATCTCGGCGCAGGTCTTCTCGATCCCCGCCGCCACCGAGTCGAGCCAGGCCGGATCATTGTAGAAGGCGCCGACGATCCGCACCGAGGGCACGAAGGCGCGCTTCGCCAGGTAGTTGAACACTCCATCGAGCGCGCTGGCGGTGCTCGCCGCCGCGTACTGCGGATACATCGGCACCACCACCAGCTCGTTCACCCCGGCGCTCAGCATCCGCTCGAGCGTCTTCTCCAGGTACGGCTCGCTGTACCGCATCGCCGCCGCCACCTCGACCCCGGGCAGCTTCTCCTGCAGCGCGGTCGCCTGCGCCAGGCAATGCCTGATCAGCGGAGAGCCCTGCGCAGTCCAGATCGACGCGTACCGCTTCGCGCTCTTCCCCGACCGGAAGGGGACGATCACCAGGTTCACCAGCAGCCACCGCAGCACCGCCGGCATGTCGATCACCCGGCCGTCGCCGAGGAACTTCCGCAGGTACCTGCCCACCGCGCTGCGGGTCGGCTCTTCCGGCGAGCCGATGTTCAGCAGCAGCACCCCCGGCTTGGTCCCTGACACTGCGAGCGCCGCCGTCATGGCCGCTTGAACAGGTAGCCGCGCCCGCGGACGGTGATGAAGATCGTCGGGGCCTCGGGGTTGGACTCGAACATCGCGCGCAGCCGGGTCACCGCCCCGTCGACCAGCCGATCGCCGTTGACGTGGCTGCCCCAGACCTCTTCGAGAATGTCCGAGCGTGAGACCACCTTGTCCTCATGGCGGGAGAAGTACTCGACCAGCTTCAGTTCCTTGTCCGACAGCGACACCTCGCCGTCCTTGCTCAGCGCGTGGCCGGTGTCGAAGCGCACCCAGAACTTCCCCAGCGCCAGCTTCGACGGCGCCGGAGCGCTCGCTCCCTTCCCCCGCCGCAGCAGCGCCCGCACCCGCGCCAGCAGCTCGGGGATGTCGAACGGCTTGGTGACGTAGTCGTCGACGCCGCAGTCGAACCCGCGCACCTTCGACTGGCCGTCGCTGCGCGCGGTCAGCATCAGGATCGGGAAGTTCAGCTGCTGGTCGCGCGCCTCCCGGGTCAACGAGAAGCCGTCGCCCCCGGGGAACATCACGTCGACGATCGCCAGATCCGGGCGGGTCTTCAGCAGCTCCAGCCCGGCGGCGAAGGTGCCGGCGGTGTCCACCTCGTAGCCGACGTGCCGCAGGTTGAAGACCACCAGGTCTCGCACCAGCGGCTCGTCTTCGATCACCACCACCCGCTCAGCCACCCGCGAGCACCTCGGCGAGCCGCTCGACGTCCTTCGGCTGGTGCGCGGCCGAGAAGAAGCCGACCTCGTACGCCGAAGGAGGGAAGTACACCCCCTGCTCGAGCCAGCCGCGGTACGGCGCCCTGAACTTCTCGATCGCCGTCTTCGAGATCGCCTCGGCGGTGGTGGGGATCTCTCCCGCCGGGTCGAAGTACGGCCAGACCAGGCTGCCCACCCGCCGCCAGCGCGGGCCCTTCGGCAGCTTCGCCACCGCCGCATCGAACGCCTGGCCCAACTTCTCGAGCGCCTGGTACGGCGCGCCGGTGCGCAGGATCTCGAGCGTCGCCAGCCCCGCGGCCAGCGCGACCGGGTTCCCCGCCATCGTGCCCGCCTGGTAGACGCCGCCCATCGGGGCCAGCTTCTCCAGCAGCGCCTTCGAGCCGACCACCGCTCCGACCGGCAGCCCGCCGCCGACCACTTTCCCCAGCGTGGTCAGGTCGGGGGTGATCTCCACCACCTTCCCGTAGCCGTGGAAGCCGAAGCGGAACCCGGTGATCACCTCGTCGAAGATCAGCAGCGCGCCGTGCTTCTGGGTGATTTCCCGCAGCGAGCGCAGCCACTCGACCTTCTGCTGCAACAGCCCGTTGTTCGCCGGCAGCGGCTCGAGGATCACCGCCGCGATCTGGGTGCCGTAGGTCTTGAACGCCGCCTCCAGCGCGGCCGGATCTCCCAGCTCGATCACCACCGTGTCGTGGGCCACTGTCGGGGTCACCCCCTCGCTCTCCGCCAGGCCCTGGGTCACCACCCCCGAGCCGGCCTTCACCATCAGCGCGTCGACGTGCCCGTGGTAGCAGCCCGAGAACTTCAGCAGCAGCGGCCGCCGGGTCGCCGCCCGCGCCAGCCGCACCGCCGTCATCACCGCCTCGGTTCCCGAGACGACGAACCGCACCATCTGGTGGGCGGGGAAGGCCTCCAGCACCCGCTCGGCCAACTGCGCCTCGTGCCGGTGGCAGGTGCCGAAGGTGAGCCCGTCGCGCGCCGCCTTGCACACCGCGTCGACCACCTGCGGGTGGGCGTGGCCCAGGATCAGCGGCCCCCAGCCGAGGCAGAAGTCGAGGTACTCGTGCTGATCCTCGTCGACGATTCGCGCGCCGGAGCCCTTGCTGACGAACACCGGCGCGCCGCCCACGTGCTTGAACGCGCGCACCGGGCTGCTCACCCCGCCGGGCAGCACCGCCTGGGCCCGCGCGAACAGCTTCTCAGAGACGGCTGCAGATCGGCTCGATGGCATCCATGTTCTCCACGTAGTCGGGCGCCGAGAGCGCCGCGAGCTGTTGTTCCCAATCGGGTTTGGTGTCTTTCGCCGGCACCGACCACTTCGCGGCCCGCCAGCGCCCGTGCGCCTGCAGCCCGACCCACACCGTCTCGCCTTCGACGTGGCAGCCGAACGGGGTGCTGCAGCCACCTTCGAAGACCCGCAGCAGATCCCGCTCGAGGTCGACCGCCCGCGCGGTGGGGGGGTGGTGAATCAGCCCCAGCAGCGCCCGGGTGTCGGCGTCGTCTTCGCGGCACTGCACCGCGATCGCGCCCTGGCCCGGAGCCGGAGTCCAGATCCGCGGATCGAGCCGGAA
>JAGSPQ010000539.1 GCA_018262385.1 Myxococcaceae bacterium
GGCAGCTCGGACGCGGGGTTCTCGGGCGCGCTGGCCTCGCTCGGCTACGCCGCCTCGGGGCTGCGCAAAGAGTTCCGGCTGCTGCGCGGCCCGGACCTGCGGCCGATGCAGGGCAGGGCGACCGGAGTCGAGCTCTACGTCTCGGCCCCCACCTCGGCGACCTGCATGGTCGACGGCAACTGCCCCGCCGGCGGGTTCTGCCGCTCGGGCCGCTGCGCGCGGAAGCTGGACGTCAACCTCGCCCAGACCAACAACCAGCCGCAGTACGTGAAGTGCGACGGCACTTCGCTGCGCAACGTGATCCGCTTTGACGGCACCTCAGTGCCGGAGTCTTTGAGTGCTGTCGAGATTTGTTACGACGTGCAGGCCACCTTCCAGAACAGCTGTCCGTGACGACTCCTATGAAGATCCTTCGGAATGTCAGTTGTCTGTTGCTCGCCCTTTCTGCGTCGGCTGCCTGGGCCCAGGAGGCGGGAGGTGAGGAGCTGGTCGAGAAGGTGGTGGTGCGCAACCGCCTCTTCAACGTCGAAGGGCGCTTCGAGATCGGCGCGAACGTCGGCCTGTCGATGCTGTCGCGGCTGGTCGATCACTACAACTTCAACGTCTCGGCCGGGTACAACTTCCTCGACAGCCTCGCGCTCGAGCTGCGCGTCGGCTACGCGTACTCGAGCCACACCGGCCTGGCGACGGACATCGCCGACAAGTTCTTCCGGCTGACCAAGACGTCGGTGCCCACCGCGACCGATCTGTCGGACCTGTGGGAGATGAAGTTCAACGCGGTGGTCGGCCTTCGCTGGCAGCCGATCTACGGAAAGCTGGGCCTGATGGCCGAGCTGCCGGTGCACTTCCAGTTCTACCTCTGGGTCGGCGGCGGGGTGGCGATGCTCGATCGCCAGTCGGTGGTGGTCTGCAACCGCGAGGGGCCGGTGGTGAACGAGTCCACCGGGCGCACCGAGACCAAGTGCCTCGACTACCTCAAGGACAGCAAGGTCGGCCCGCTGGTCTCGCTGGCGCTCGGCTTCCGCTTCTTCATCACCAACAACCACGTCATCCGGTTGGAGATTCGCGACTGGAGCTGGCTGGACACCTACCTCGAAGGCGCCGACCGGGTGAACGCGCTGACCGGCAGCTTCAGCCCGGGAGATGGCAACCTCGGCGGCCGGCAGGTGTCCCCCGGCATCACCAACCTGGTCCAGTTCGACCTCGGCTACACGTTCATCTTCTGACCGGAAACCAAGAACCATGAGAACGATGATCCTGTTTGCTGCCCTCGTCTGGTCCACTGCCGCGGTGGCGCTCGAAGCTTCGGAGCCGATGCCGGCCGACGCGCCGATCGCCCAGGCTCCCGCCACCACCCCGCCGGCGGATGACGACGAGGAAGATCCGTCGCCGGGCGCCAAGCCGGCCCCGACCGACTCCACCAAGAAGCCGGAAGAGAAGAAGGACGCCCCGGCGATGGGCGCGGTCAACACCCCGCCTCCTCCCGCCGACGCCCAGTCGCAGAAGCTGGTCTCCGGCGCGCCGCTCTACAACCCGAACGTCGCGGTGCACATCGTCGAGCAGAAGGCGTTCAGCGACAAAGGCCGCCACGAGATCATCCTCTTCCCGTTCACCCAGGTTCAGATCAACGGGAAGTTCACCCAGCACTTCGGGGTCGGCGGGGGATACGTCTTCCACCTCCAGGAGAACTTCGGCTTCCAGGTCTCCGGCTACTACAACTATTACGCCGAGGAGTCGGGCTTCAACGGCGAGCTGATCACCAAGGTCCGCTCGGAGGCGCAGGCGGCCACCTCGCTGCTCAACACCTGGGGCGCGCTGGCCGGCGTCGAGGTGACGCCGATCTACGGGAAGTTCGCGCTGTTCCAGGACACCCTGGCCCACTTCTCGGTCGTCCTCAACGGCGGGGTCGGCATCGGCGGCACCCGCCACCAGCTCAAGCCCAACAACGCGGCCGGCCCGGCCACCTACGGCGACACCGGGCTGCGCTTCCTCGGCGGCCTGGGCGGCGGCTTCCGGCTCCAGCTGGGCAAGTGGGTCGCGGTCCGGCTCGAGGTTCGCGACGTGGTCTACACCGCGCGGGTCGACAACGTGAACGGCTGCTCCAGCGGCGAGCTGCGCGCGATGGACAACGAGCTGCGCAACGGCGGGAACCTGATGGTCAACGTCTCGGACGGCTGCAACTCGGAGTCGTTCGGCGTCGACCCCGCCACCAAGAAGTTCCGCAAGAGCGACCCGCGCACCACCAGCGTGCCGATCGCCGCCAACCTGGTCAAACCGCCGATCTCTTCCGACGTCCTCAACAACCTCGGCCTCTACCTCGGCGTTTCTGCCAACTTCTAAAGAGCCAACCATCCAATGACGCGCTCTCTTGCACTGACTCTCGCGCTGCTCCTGCCGCTGGCCAGCTTCGGCCAGGACGCCGCCCTCTATACCAAGGCGCTCTCGGCCTACAACGGGGGCGACTTCGACCAGGCCGCCCAGCTGTTCTACGAGGTGAACAACAGCTCGACCGACCCCGACGTCCGGGCCAAGTCCGAGTACTACCTGGCCAGCTCGTTCGCGAAGAAGGGCCTGCCGGTGGCCGCGTTCATCTACTTCGCCACCATCCTCAAGGCGGGCAAGTCGCACCCCTTCTACCTGAAGAGCGTCGAAGGCCTGGTCAACGCGCAGGAGATCCTCGAGGACCAGTTCCTCATCCCCAACCTGCTCAACAACAACTACTCGGACGAGTGGGCGACGCTGCCGAGCGAGGTGCTCTCGCGGATCAACTACCTGATCGGCACGATCAGCTATCGCAAGAGCAAGTACGACGAGGCGAAGTCCTTCCTCGAGGCGGTGCCGGCCGAGAGCGCCGTCTACGCCAAGAGCCAGTACATGCTCGGGATCGTGCTGGTCGACCCCCGCTACCCGGGCGGCTCGCAGACGCTGCCGGGGGTCGAGGCGTTCGAGCGGGTGCTCAACATCACCGCCAAGAACCAGAAGGACCTCGTCCACACCCAGCAGCTGGCGCTGCTCGGCCTGGGCCGCACCCAGTACGGGGCAGGCGAGTACCAGAAGGCCACCGACGCCTACGAGAAGGTTCCCCGCTTCTCGCTCTACTGGGATCAGGCGTTGTTCGAGAACGGGTTCGCCCGCTTCCAGAACGACGATCTGGGCGGCGCGCTCGGCTCGCTCCAGGCGCTCCACGCTCCGCAGTTCGCCGGCGCGTTCCAGCCCGAGTCGTGGATTCTGAAGAGCACCACCTACTACTTCAGCTGCCTGTACGAAGAGGCGAAGACCGCGCTCGCCGCCTACGACGAGCTGTACGCGCCGATGGCCGAGAAGTTGAAGCCGATCGTCGAGGGCACCGACACCGACCCGGTGATGTTCTTCAAGCTGGTCGACGCGCGCAGCGAGAAGGTGCCGACCCCGATCCTCAACTGGGTGCGCTCGAACGAGCGGATGCTGGGCGTCTTCAACAACCTCAAGCAGATCGACGCCGAGAAGAAGCTGATCGAGGACAACCAGGGCTGGCGCGCCGCGAAGCTGTCGAACGAGCTGGTGACCTACCTCGACCAGAACCGGGCGACGCTCGAGCAGATCGCCGGCCAGCTGGCGAAGAACCGCCTCTCGGAGGCCTACCGCAACGTGAAGGGCTACGGCGACCAGGCGGAGATCATCCGGTTCGAGACGTCGAAGGCCGAGAAGGAGCTGGCCGAGGCGGGCGTCGATCAGTCGAAGGTGCTCCGCGCCCAGACCCTCTACCGGCCGAAGATGCCGGCCGAGAACTGGAACTACTGGAAGTTCCAGGGCGAGTTCTGGCGCGACGAGATCGGCTACTACCAGTACACCCTCAAGAGCGGCTGCCCCGGGGGCAAGGAGTGAGGCGGCCGCTGCTGGCCGGGCTGCTCGTCGCCGGGCTGGCCCACGCCGCGGTGCCGCTCGCCGTCCCCGAGGAGCACCACGAGTTCGCTTCGACCCCGGTGGGCAAGCTGCAGGTGATCGAGACCCGGGGGGAGCTGGCGGTGGTCGAAGGGGAGCAGGGCGAGGTGGTGCTGGTTCACCTCAACGACCGCCTCGGGCTCGAGGGCGCGAAGGTCGATCGGATCAGCCGGGGCTGCTTGTTTCTGTCGGGTG
>JAGSPQ010000540.1 GCA_018262385.1 Myxococcaceae bacterium
TTGAAGACCGACTGGTACTGGCCGGCGAGCATGTCGGAGACCACCTTGCGGGTGGCGATCTCCAGCTTGCGGATGCGCTTGATCAGCTCCTTCGGGAGCATCTGTCAGACCCTTACGGAACTTCGACCTTGTCGAAGATGCGCTGGATGATCCGCTCGGGCGTCTGCTCTTCGGCTTCCGCCTCGTAGGAGAGCGAGATGCGGTGGCGCAGCACGTCGAAGCCGATCGCCTTCACGTCTTCGGGAGTGACGAACCCGCGGTGGCGCAGGAACGCGTGGGCCCGGGCGGCCATCGTCAGCGACAGGGTCGCGCGGGGGCTGGCGCCGTACTGGATGAAGTCCGACAGATCCTTCAGCCCGTACTTGGCCGGCTCGCGGGTCGCGAACACGATGTTGAGGATGTAGTCCTTCACCTTCTCGTCGATGTAGATCTGGTGCATCACCCCGCGCGCATTCGAGATGTGCTCGGGGGTGATCACCTTGTTGGCCTTCGGAGCGGCCTCGCCCGACATCCGATCCATGATCGTCTTTTCTTCGTCGCGCGACGGGTAGCCGACCTTCACCTTCAGCATGAAGCGGTCGACCTGGGCCTCGGGCAGCGGGTAGGTGCCTTCCTGCTCGATCGGGTTCTGGGTCGCCAGGACCAGGAAAGGCGTCGGCAGCGGGAAGGTGTTGTTGCCGATCGTGACCTGCCGCTCCTGCATCGCCTCGAGCAGCGCCGACTGGACCTTCGCCGGCGCGCGGTTGATCTCGTCGGCGAGGATGATGTTGGCGAAGATCGGGCCTTTGCGGACGGCGAAGCTGCTGGTCTGCTGGTTGTAGATCACGGTGCCGATCAGGTCGGCCGGCAGCAGATCGGGGGTGAACTGGATCCGCTGAAACGCTGCGCTCAGCGCATCGGAGAAGGTGCGGACGGTGAGCGTCTTCGCCAGCCCGGGGACGCCCTCGAGCAGCACGTGGCCGTTGCACAGCAGGCCGATCAGCACCCGCTCGAGCATGTACTTCTGCCCGACGATCACCTTCCCGGTTTCGACCAACAGCGTCTCGACGAAGGCACTCTCTCGCTGCACGTGCTCGGTGAGCGCTTTGATGTCCGTCGTGTTCATCGCGGGAGCGTTCACTGGTTGCGGAGCTGATCGAGCTTGCTGCGGGAATCGGTCTGCAGCTCGGGCCGGACGTCACCCGCGGTCGAAGCGACGTAGCGCTCGTAGTAGGTGCGCGCGTCGGCGGGCCGGTTCATCCCGCGGTACGACTCGGCGAGGCCGTAGAGCGGCGAGCCGAGGTTGGGGTCCAGCCGCAGCGCGTACTGGTAGTCGACCGCCGCTTCGGCGAACCGCCGCAGGCCAATCAGCGCCGAGCCACGCGCGACGTAGCCGACCGACAGCGCGGGCTCGAGCTGCAAGCAGGCCGAGAGGCTGGCGAGCGCGTTGCCGTAGTCGCGGGCGCCGATCTGCCGCACCCCCTGCTCGTAATAGGCGCGCGCCTGGGCGCGGGTGGTGTCGGCGACCGGGCCCGAGCCGGGCGGCTTGTTCTGCGCCTGGGGAGACCCCCCGCCGGTCGAGGCCATCTTCGCCTGCGCCTTGGCGATGTTGTCCTGGGCGCTCTTCTTGATCGTCGGATCCTGGGAGACCTGCGCGACCACCGTCCACCGCTCGATCGCCTGGCTGTAGTACCCGAGCACCGCGTAGGCGTTGCCCAGCTTGAACAGCGCCTCGACGTTCTTCGGATCGGCGTTGACCGCGTCCTGGTAGGCGAAGCTGGCATCGCGGTACCGCTTCTCGGCCATGAAGCGATCGCCCTCGACCACCTTCTTGGCCGCGGCGGCGGCGATCGAGTCTCCCGGGGCCGGGGCGGGGGTCGCCGTGGGGGTCGGGGTGGGAGTCGGCGCGGGGGCCGGGGCCACTTCCGCCACCGGCGCGGGGGCGGTCTTGAGGCCGGCGAGCGCCTCTTTGGCCTTGTCGATCCACTTCTGCTCGGCAGGCCGGGTCTCCATCTTGAGGTACTTCTCGAAGGCGGCGATCGCCTTGGCGTTCTCTCCGCCCATCAGCCGGTAGCTCTCGCCCAGCCCGTAGAACCCGTCGGCGTCCTTCGGCTCGAGCCGGGTGTAGCGCTCGTAGGCGTTCGCCGCGGTCTTGAAATCCGAGATCTTGCGCGAGGCTTTGCCGAGGTTGTACCAGCCGGTCGAGAACGACGGATCGGCCTCCACCGCCAGCTTGTACTGGGCGACGGCCTGCTCTTTCCGATCCTGCTTGAACAGCGCGGTCCCCATCCCGTTGAGCGCCGGAGCCCAGTTCGGGGTGGCGGTGAGGGCGTCTTTGTAGGCGGTGAGCGCCGCGTCGAGCTGGTTGCTCTCGAGGGCCTTGTCGCCACGCTCGAGCGCGGTTTTCGCGGTGGGCGAAGGGGTGACCGCCGCGAGGGCGGCGCTGGCGATGAGTGCGAGCATGTTCATGTCGATCGAGCTCCTGACAACAGACAGACGGCAGTCGGCCTAGCAAACTTCAACGCAGAACGTCACTCGATCTTCCGGTCGATGAGGGTGGTGATCCCGGGCGGTGCCCACGGCGTCGACGATCACGGCGGTCTGGGGTCTCGATTCCGCGGTCAACGAAACCCGCGGGTGACAGGCCGGTTTGATTTTCAAATCAATTCGGAGCAGATCCGGCCGGATGCGAACCGGACTGTGGGCGATCGTGGGGACGTTGGCGGCGTGTGGACCCGCCGCGGTGGCGCCGACCGCCGAGGGCTCTTCCTTCGGCCACTTCGAGGTGACCGCGAAGTCCGACGCGCTGGCCACCCTCGATCCGGCGATCGGCTGGACCGCCAGCGTGGGCGGGATCGCGGCGTACGACGTCACCCGGGTCGACGCCAACACGGTGAAGCTCACCGTCCAGGGTCACCCCGAGGGCGGCACCCAGCCGATCGTGATCACCGCCCGCCGCACCTCGGTCGAGGTGGGCACGGTGCACTACGCGGCGCCAGCCGACGCGCGGCTCTCGAAGCTGGTCGCGTTCGGCGCGAGCCTGACGATGGGCAGCCAGGACGCGAGCGTGTCGCAGCGCTCGCAGCTGCATGGGCCGGCGGCGGTGGTGGCGCGGCAGATGGGCTCCTACCTCGCGCTGCCGCTGCTGAAGCCCGGGTTTCTTCCTTCGCTGGTGACCGCCGACATCGACCCGGTTCGCTGTCGGCCGTCGGTGGCGGACATCTTCGGGACGATCGGCGCGCGCGCCCAGACCGAGCTGATGCCGAAGCTCAAAGACCAGGCGGGGAACATCGTGATCGGCAAGATGCGGGTCGACCCGAACCTGGTGGCGACCAACGTCGCGATTGGAGGCTTTCGCGTTGCCGAGACGGTCGACGGGGCGAAGAGCTTCTTCGGGGTGATCCTCGAGCACGTGATCTGGGACACGAAGGTCGACGCGGCGGCGCTGATCAACCCTCCGGCCGAGACCCAGCTCGATCGGATCGCGGCGCTCAAGCCGACGATCGCATTCAGCACCGACCTGATCGGCAACGACTACAACAACGTCAACCTCGGCACCGACGGCATCCCGGATCTGACGGCGCTCACCCCGGTCGAAGAGCTGCGCACCTCGCTCAAGGTGCTGCTCCAGCGCCTCGACGCCACCGGGGCCGAGGTGTTCGTCGCCACCGGCCCCGACAACACCGTTCTGCCGATGTACCCGGAGAAGGTGGCGAAGCTGAAGGCGGCCGGCTTCCCGGAAGCGGACGCCAGCGGCTGGCTGACCGCGATCCGTGCGCGGATCGTCGCCTACAACCAGGTGCTGCGCGAAGAGGTCAAGGCGTACCCGAAGGTGCACCTGGTCGACCTGCACGCGAAGGTGGCGACGGTGCTCTCGCAGGGCGTCGATCTCGGCGGGAAGGTGCTCAAGCCCTCACCGTTCGGCGGGCTGCTGTCGCTCGACTCGATGCACTTCTCGGACACCGGGTACGCGGTGCTCGCCAACATCTTCCTCGAGGAGATCAACGCCACGCTGGGCACCAGGATCCCGCTGGCGGATCTGAAGGCGATCCACGCGACCGATCTCTACTCGGTCGAGGCGCTGCAGGCGGCGGGGATCACCTGCGCCGGAACCACGAACTGAAGTCAGGCGCCG
>JAGSPQ010000541.1 GCA_018262385.1 Myxococcaceae bacterium
CGCCGCCTCGGGCACCACCAACCCGACGGTGACCGCCACCTACGACGGCGTCAACAGCGCCCCGCTCCCGGTGGTGATCAACGCCGCCACCCTCGCGAGCCTGTCCTTCAACCCGGGCAGCCCAACCACCATGCCGATCTCCACCACCCAGCCGCTGACCGTGACCGGCAACTACAGCAACGGGTCCAACTTCGACGTCTCGGCGCTGGTGACCACCTCGTCGAGCGCCGCGGGAGTGGCCTCGGTCAACTCCGCCGCTGCGCCGCTCACCCTCAGCGCGGTCACGGCCAGCGGGGCCACCCCGGTCACCCTGACCTTCACCAAGGGCACCACCAGCGGGACGATGCAGGTGATCGTCTCTGGCGCGTGCCTCAGCGGCCTGGCGATCAGCCCGGTCTCGGTCTCCACCCTGCCGGTGGGCCTGGTGCAGGACTTCCAGGCGAACGCCACTCCCACCACCGGTGCGGCGACGAACGTCTCGGGCCAGGGAACCTGGAGCGCCTCGAACACCAACGTCGAGAACCAGGGCGCAGTGGCCGGCCCGATGAACCGCTACAAGGCGCTGGCCAAGACGACCACCGCTCCCACCACCGTCACCTTCACCCTCACCGGCGCCAACGTGTGCGAGGGCGGGAACCTCAGCGACCAGACCATCGTCGCCACGGCAAACGTCAGCGTCACCGACGCCACCGTCGCCTCGATCTCGATCGTCCCCGGCCCGGTGGGCTCGGCGACCGCTCGACGGATTCCGGTCGGCGAGGCTCAGCAGTTCACCGCGCTCGCCACCTTGACTGACGGGACCACCGGGGTGGATGTCACCGCCGCCAGCACCTGGAACTCCCAGGCGGCCAGCATCGCCAGCGTCTCCACCACCGGTCTGGCCACCGCCGCCTCCGCCGGGAGCACGATCATCAGCGCCGTCTACGGCGGCCAGACCGGCAACCTGACGATCAACGCCGAGGCTTGCGGCAATCCGACGGTCTCGATCTCGACCGCCGGCTCGGGCAGCCTGCCCGTCGGCCAGGATCGCCCGTACACGGCCCTGGCGGTCTACGGGACCAGCGCCTCCTGCACCGGCGACGTCACCGAGCGCACTCGCACCGTCACCTCCGCGGCCACCTGGATCTCGTCGACGGCCCAGGCGACCATCTCGTCGCCGGGCGTGGCCACTGGCGCGTCGGCGGGCTCCTCCAACATCTCGGTGACCTACAAGGCGCAGGCGTCGAACCTGCTTCCGCTGACGGTGGTGGCGGTCACGCTGCAGACCCTGACCATCTCGGCGCCCGCGACCACCTTCATCGGGGCCGATGGGTGGATCGAAGTGACCCTCTCGGCGACCTACACCGACGGCACCACCAGCTACAGCCTGGCTCCGCCCTCGGTGAGCTGGAACGTGATCAACCCGGCGGTCGCCTCGATCCAGCTGAACGCGTCCAAGTACCGGCTCACCGGGCTGTCGGCCGGGTCGACCCAGTACACCGCCTCGTCCGGGACGGTCGCGTCGAACGTGCTGTCGGCGCAGATCACCACCGCCTGCATCACCGCGGTGACGATCAGCCAGGCCGACGCCTCCCTGCCTCGCGGCGCCCCGCTCGCGCTGACGGTGAGCTGCGTCACCTCGAACGGCACGGCGCTGCCCTGTAACCCGACCTTCACTGCCCAGAACGCGGCGGTGATCGACGACGTGCTCGGCACCTTCGCGACCACCGGCGCCGCCAGGATCGCCTCCACTGCCACCGTCGGCGCCACCTCGACGGTGACCGCCACCATTCCGGCCTCGGCCGGGGCGTGTGCTGGTACGGCCAAGACCCACTCCCGGACCCTCACGGTCGATGGCGCCACCCTGGCGAGCATTTCGCTCTCGCCGACCAGCGGCACGATCGCCCGCGGCACCAAGCAGCTCTTCGCCGCCACCGCGAACTGGACCGGCGGGCTGTCGCTGCCGATCACCGCGATGACGACCTACTCGTCGACCAACCTCAGCATCGCCAGCCCGGACAACGACGGTACCGGCAACGTCTCGTCGCTGATGGTCGACGGCACCACCCTCGTCCAGGGCAGCTACCTCGGGGTGGTCTCTCCCAGTGCCGCGCTGGCGGTGAATGGCAGCACGCTGGCCTCGCTGAAGGTCAGCAGCAGCCAGAACCTGGTCGGAGGGCCGGCGACCGCCGCGACCTACCCGGCGGGCTTCGCACTCCAGCTCGCGGCCCTGGGCACCTACTCCGACAACGGCACCAACGATCGCACCAGCGCTGCGACCTGGACGCTGGAAGCGCCGGTGCTCAGCGGAGCCAGCATCGTCAGCGGTGGCATCTTCTCGACGGCCTCTTCGACGCCCAGCGGAGTCCAGACGGTCAAGGCAGCGGAGGGCTCGGTCTCAACCACCTTCGTCGTCAACGTGGTGAACGGCACGGTGGCCAGCATCAGCATCGTGAATCCCGACGGCACCGCGGCCACTGCCTCGGTCGCCAAGGGGCTCGACGTCAACTACGCGGCGCAGGTCACCCTCAGTGGCAGCGCGAACACGTATTGGATCACTGAGCAGCTGAATTGGTACTCCTCGGACATCACCAAGGGAACCATCGTTTCGAGCGGCGCCAATGGCGGAAAGTTCCATTCCGTCGCCGCCGGAGCGACGAACCTGACCGCCATTTACGGATCGATCACCGGCGGTCCGCTGGCGGTGACGGTGACCAACGCCGTGCCCACCAGGATCAGTTGTCGGCCGGGTTCAGTGACCGGCCTGACCGTCGGGAGCAAGGTGCAGCTGCATGCCTTCGTCGAGAACTCCGACCTGTCGGAGAACGAAGTCACCGCCAGTGCGTCCTGGATCTCGGCGACTGCGCTGGTGGCGGAGTTCCAGCCGGAGGACTCGGCCGGCGTCATCAGCAGCAGGGCCAGCGGCGTCTCGGTGATCTCCGTGTCCGGGACGTTCTCCGGGGTGGCGCTGTCGGCCTCCACCGCGGACAAGTGCACCATCACCGTTCCGTAGCCAGGTAGGTCCGGATGAGCCCCGCCGGTCTCCACCGCCGGCGGGGCGGCCTTCAAGGTTTCCAGTCCACCCCGTGATCCGCCAGATCGGCGTCCACCGCGGCGCCGACGGGTCGGGGAGAAGACGTCGGTCCCCGGCCGAGGACGGGCGGAATACGGCCGCCAGCCGTCCCACAGCCAAGTGGCACGCTGTGGCGTGGGATCCCACCGGCGCCTCGGCCTGGCGCGAGCCTGTTCGCCGTCCGAGGCGGTGCTCGAATCACACTCCCGAGTGCGATGGTGCCGTAGAGTCTCTCCACCTTGTTCTGCGTCCCCGTCATGCTCATCAGTCTGCTCGCCGCACCCGGCACCGCGGCGGAGCCTGCATGGGAGACCGTCGCCACCGGTGCAATCACGGTGAAGGCGCGGCCGCGCCCTGACAGTGCCGTGTTTGAAGTCTGGGCCGAGGCAGACCTCGACGCCCCGGTGAAGGACATTCAAGACACCCTCACCACGATGGACCGCTTTCACCGCTTCATGCCCTACGTGAGGGCGGCCAAAGAGGTCTCCAGAGAGGCAGACGGCAGCGTCTACACGTACACCGAGCTCGGGCTGCCGGTGGTTTCTGACCGTGACTACGTCGTGCGTGTCTGGCTCGACGAGGGTGTGAATCCCGACGGCTCTGGCTCGTTCCGTTGCCACTGGCAGGCCGCGCCCGACAAGCTCCCCGCCCGCGACTCGCTGGTGCGGGTGAAGGTGAACGAGGGCCGCTGGGAGGTGACTCCGAAGGGCAACGGCAAGAGCCACGTCGTCTATCGATTTGCCGCCGACCCGGGGGGCATGCTGCCCGCGTGGGCCGCGAACTACGGCAACCGGCGTGGGGTCAGCGGCACCCTCGAGGCGATCGAGAAGGAAGCCCAGCGCCGTCAGAAGGAACGTGCCGCGACAGCACAGAAGGCCGAACAGGCCAGCGCGGTTCCGTCGCCGGCCCGATGACCCCGCAGTAGTGCAACCATTCCTCTAAGTAGCGCAAGCCGCGATCGAGGCCGCGCACCTCGAGTACCCGCGCGCCGGAGTTCGCCCACGCGGCTTGCGGCGCCATCGAAGCGCAGCAACTGGCGCGCCTGGAACGACGCCTCCCGC
>JAGSPQ010000542.1 GCA_018262385.1 Myxococcaceae bacterium
GTGATGGGCGCCTTCACCGCGATCTTCAACCTCACCGGGCAGCCGGCGGTCAGCGTGCCGGCGGGGATCTCGGCCGAAGGGCTGCCGATCGGGGTGCAGCTCGTCGGGCGGATGAACGCCGACGGCCAGGTGCTCGCGGTGGCGCGGCAGCTCGAGCAGGACCTGAGCTGGGTCCAGCGCCACGCCCGCGCCAGCTACGCCTGAGGCGACCTGCGCCGGCGGGGGCGAACCAGCAACGGCAGGGCGGCGAGCCCGAACAGCAGCTCGCCTCCGGCAGCGCAACCGCACCCGCGAGGAGGAGTCGGCTGCTGGGCGCCGCCGTCGACCGTGCCGGCTCCGGCGTCCGGCCTCACCGCGCCTGCATCGAAGGGGGGCGGCACCACCGGCACCGCGCAGACGCCCGAGGAACACTTCCCCCCGGTGCAGTCGGTGCCGTTGGCGGCGATCTGATCGCCCGGACACACGTTGCTGAAGCCGCTGCAGGTCTCGGGCAGATCGCACTGGGAGTTGGGCGAACGGCACAGGACGCCGGACGGCGCGACCAGATCCGGGGGGCACTCGGCCGTGCCGGTACACTGCTCGGCCAGGTCGCACTGGCCGTTGGCGGGCCGGCACACGCTGCCGGCCGCAGCGACCGCGTCGGAGGGGCAGGTGAGCTGGACGCCGTCGCAGGCCTCCGGGAGATCGCAGCTGCTGAGGCTGGGCCGGCAGAAGGTCCCCGCCTGCTCCAGCAGGTCCGCCGGGCAGGCCGCGGTGGCTCCGGTGCACGCCTCGGCGCGATCGCAGGGGCCCGCGCCCGGCCGGCAGGTCGCGGTCGCCGGCAGGAAGCCGTCGGGCGGACAGGCCGGCTGAGTGCCGGTGCACGACTCCGGCACGTCGCAGCTGTCGGCAGTGGGGCGGCAGACGCTCACCGCGGCGAAGAGGTCCACCGGGCAGGTGGGCGAGGCGCCGGTGCACGCCTCGGGGACATCGCAGCTGCCCGCTTCCGGGCGGCAGACGGTCGCCGCCGGCTTCAGTCCACACCCGCCGCTCGAGCCGCACGCCTCGCAGGCGCCGTTGCACGCGCGGTCGCAGCAGCGGTTGCCAGCGCAGAAGCCGCTCGCGCAGTCGCTGCCGACGCTGCAGGTCGTCCCGAGCACCTTGCTGCCCACGGCGCAGTCGACGTCCGCGGGCAGGCAGTTGGCCTCGCAGATCCCGTTCTCGGCGCAGTCGTTGATCGTCAGGCTCGCGCAGTCGGGGTCGGCGACCGCGCACGAGAGGACGCAGACTCCGTCGCCGGCGCAGTGCTGATCAGCGCAGTCCGGATCCCGCAGGGTGCCGACCGGGACGGGCAGGGTGGACACGCAGCTGGCTCCGCAGACGCCGTCCGACCGGCAGGGGTCGGTGGTGCCTTCCCACGCGTCGATCGTCTGCTGGATCCAGGCGAGGGTGGTCGCATCGGTCTTCGCTTGCACGCCGTCGTAGGAGCAGTCGCTGTCGCCATAAGAGGTCGCTCCAGCGTGGCGCTCGACCCCGTTGCGGACGATGAACGCCGGCCCACCGGAGTCGCCGAAGCAGGTGTTCTTGCCCGACTGCTGGTAGTACCACTCGGAGCCGTCGATCGCGGTGGGTGAGCCGGCCGGCGGGGGCCCGGCGTGGGTCACCGCCGACGGGCCGATCAGGTCGATCGGGAAGCTGACCACCCGGCGCGTCCCGAACCCGGCGCCGGTGGCGTCGGTGTTGCCGAAGCCGACGAAGGTGTACTTCGGCCCGATCCACTCGGCCGCGTTGCTCATCGTCTCGCGCAGCAGCGGCACCGCCTGGATCGGAGCGTCCTGCGCCAGCTGCACCAGCGTCAGGTCGTTCTCCATCGCCCCGTTGTACTGGGGGTGCCGCACGCTGCCGGCCGTCGCCACCGAGGTGCGCACCAGCGGGTTGCCCAGGTCGAAGTAGACCCGGGTGAGCGAGAAGCTGCCCTGGCGGCAGTGCCCGGCGGTGATCACCGTGCGGCGCGACAGCAGCGTGCCGGTGCAGGATCCGCCGCTCGAGCTGCCGACCATCACCACGTACCAGTGCGAGGGCTCGGTGACGCCGCCGACGATCTCCGCCCGGCTCGCCCGCGGCTCAAAGGAGCGCGGCGGCTCGCAGGCGCCGGCCAGCAAACCGGCTGCGAGGCAGACCCACAGACGCGGCCCGCCGGATGCGAACGTCATGGTTGGGATTCTCGGTACGCGCTGCGGCCCAGGGGCTTCGTAGCACCTCGGGCGCCGCGCAGTGCTTCGACTCAGCCCTTCGCCAGCCACGCCTCGATCTCCGCGACCGCCTGGGGGAAGTTCCTCCGCCCGAGCCCGAGCCGGAAGTGGGTGTCGCGGTACTCGAAGTCCTGCCCGGCCATCACCAGCACGCCGGTGTCCTGCAGCAGCCCCGCGCTGAAAGCCCCCGCCCGCTCGACCCGCACCAGGCTGGTCGTCCCCGCGGTGGGCCGCACCCAGCTCAAGCGCTCGGCCTGCCGCGCGAGGAACCCATCGGCGACCGCCAGGTTCGCGAGCACGATCTGACGGCAGCGCGCGATCAGCGCCTCGCCGTGCCGCAGCGCCAGCGCCCCGAGCAGCTCACTGGGCCCGGCGTTGCAGATGGTGAGGTAGTCCTTGAACGCCGACAGCCGGGAGAGCAGCGCGCGATCCTGGCAGGCGACCCAGCCGATTCGCAGCCCCGCCAGGCCGTACGACTTGGCGAGCGCGCCCAGCGAGACTCCCCGCTCGTACAGATCCACCACCGCCGGATTGCGCGCCGCCGGATCATGCTCGAGCCCGCGGTACACCTCGTCGGAGAAGATCCACAGCCCGTGCTTGCGCGCGAAGGCGACGATCGCGTCCAGCCGGTCTGGCTCGAGCAGCGCCCCGCTCGGGTTGTGCGGCGAGTTGATCACCAGCACCTTCGTCTCGGGCCGCACCAGCCGCGGCAGCTCGTCCGGATCGAGCTGCCAGCGGTTGCGCTCGTCGGCCTCCCACTTCGTCACCGCCGCGCCCACCGCCTGCGCCACCGAGTACAGCGACTGGTAGGCCGGCCAGTGGGCGATCACGTGATCGCCCGGGCTGAGCGCCTCGTTGAAGAACGCGAAGATCGGCTCCTCCGCGCCGGCGAAGCACAGCACCTCGTCCTGGCTTGCCTTGCTGTAGAGCGAGGCGATCGCCGATCGCAGCTCGGGGGTGCCGATCGCGTCGACGTAGCCCAGGCCCAGCTTCAGCAGCCGTTCCTGCGCCGTGGGCTCGAACGCGAGCAGTTCTTGCATCGTCAGCGGCTCCGGATCAGAGGCGCACGCCAGCAGGCGGACCCGGAACTCATGCTGAGCGAAGAACCGCTCGAGCGCGAACGGCCGCAGCTTCAGAACACCGGCCCCTGCAGATCCGGGTGGGGCCGCTCGATGATCTCGGTGGTGACCAGCAGGCTCGGCTCGATCGACGCGCCGGCTCCTTCGAGCGCCGCTTCGACGTCGGCCTGCGATCCGGCGATGGTGAAGTACCCCTTGCCGCCGATGCCCTTCGCCAGGTGCAGGCGGGTGAGCCGGATGTTGGCGCGCTTGGCCGCCGTGTCCGCCGCGAGGATCGCCGACGCCACGGTGTGGGTCTCGACGATCCCCACCGCCTCGCCCGGCCGCAGCAGGTCCGGCTTGCCGCTCAGCGCGCGGGCGACTCCCGGCGACAGCTGCGGCAAGAGCAGCCGATCGATCACCAGCGGGCCGCCCGAGAGCAGGGCCGCCTTGAACGACTCTTCGACCTCGGCCACCGGGCCCGAGAAGATCAGCAGGTACTTGCCGGGAGTGACCGCTTCGGCGAACGAGATCCGCACCGCCGCTCGCTTCACCAGCGCGTCGGCGACCACCATCCCGCGGGCGATCGACTCCAGCTCGATCAGCCCGAGCGCGGGGCCAGGAAGCTCCACCTAGCGCTCCGACCGGGTGCGGCTTCGCTCGGCGATCACTGTTCCCCTAGACGATGCGGAAGGAGTCCTTCAGCGTGCAGCGGCGCTCGCGGGTGAAGCTCACCGCGGTCGTCAGGCCTTCGCCGGTGGGCGAGGCGATGGTGAAGCTGGTGTGGCCCTCGCCGCGCATCCCGAGGCCGGCGAACGAAGGG
>JAGSPQ010000543.1 GCA_018262385.1 Myxococcaceae bacterium
GTCGGCGCCGATGCCCCGGCGGCGATCGCACCACGCCTGGGCGGTGGCTGCGTCGAGGTCGACCCCGCGCAGCCGCCGGTCGACGACGATGAAGTCATTGCCCAGGCCGTGGTACTTGAAGAACCGCTCCATCTAGATTGTTCCTCCCTGATCGCTTCGCGCTCCCCCCTCGGCTCGCGGGCTCGCCTCGGGGCCGGTCGTCACTCTCGGGATCGGGGTTGGGTGCACGGCGGGCAGTGTAGGCCCGGGACCGTCGGGGGTGGTCTTCAACTCGTCGCTCTTCGTAACGGGGTCGGGGCGCGACGGCTACCGGCCCCCGGGCTGTTCCGGGGCCGGCGGTTCGGCAACGACTCAGCTCACATCGTCAAGCCGCCGTCGACGTCGACGGTGCGGCCGTTGAAGTAGTCGCACTCGAGGATGAACTTCACCGCGACCCAGATGTCCTCGGGCAGGCCGATGCGGCCGACCGGGATGTTCGCCACCAGCGTGTCGCGCGCCTTCTGGTTCATGCCCTGGGTCATCGGGGTCTCGATCATGCCGGGGGCGATCGCGCCGACCCGGATCCCGTAGTTGGCGAACTCGCGCGCCCAGGTGACGGTGTTCGAGGCCAGCGCGGCCTTCGCCGACACGTAGTTGCTCTGGCCGCGGTTGCCGTGGCGGGCGACCGACGACATGTTCACGATCACGCCCGGCTTCAGTTCCTTCTCGACCATCTTCGCGACCGTCTCGCGCACCATCATCGTCGCGCCGGTGAGGTTGACGCCGATCACCGCGTTCCACTGATCCATCGACAGCTTGGTGATCGCGCCGGTGGTGCGGTCTTTCTTCACCAGCAGGCCGTCGCGCAGGATGCCGGCGTTGTTGATCAGGCCGTTGAGGCCGCCCATCTGCTCGTGCGCCCAGGCGACGAACGAGACGCAGTCCTCTTCCTTCGACACGTCCAGCTTGCGGCGGTGGATCCCGGCCGGGAGCGCCTTGAGCGCCTCCTCGTTCACGTCGCCCGCGGCGACCTTCGCGCCGGCGAGGTGGAGTTGGGTTGCGAAGTAGGCGCCCATGCCCTGCGCGCCGCCGGTAACGATGATCTTCAGGTCTTTGAGGTTCATGCGAAGCTGTTTAGGCAAAATGAGGCGCTGGACGCACCTCGAAAACAATCATTGAACCAATACTTCGAACTGCTGCGCCGCCGACCGGCGTTCCGGAATCTGTGGTTGGGCGCCACCGTCAGCCTCGCCGGTGACTGGTTCTCCCTGATCGCCCTCTACACCCTGCTGCAGGAATACACCGGCAGCGGCGAGGCGATCGGCCTGATGCTGGCCGCGCGGTTCCTGCCGGCGGTGTTCTTCGGCCCGCTGACCGGGGTGGTCGCCGACCGGTTCTCGCGGCGGAAGATCATGGTGCTGTGCGACCTGCTGCGGATGGCGGTGGTGCTCGGCTTCCTGCTCGTCCGCTCGAAGGACGAGGTGTGGCTGGTCTACCTGCTGACCTTCGTGCAGATGACGATGACCGCCTTCTTCGAGCCCGCCGAGCAGGCCTCGATCGGCGCGACGGTCGAGCGCGACGAGATCGTCACCGCCAACACCCTGCACGCCGCGACCTGGAGCGCGATGCTCGGCGTCGGGGCGGTGCTCGGCGGAGTGGTGGCGGCCCACCTCGGGCGCGACGCGGCGTTCGCGATCGACGCGCTCAGCTACGGGCTGTCGGCGTTCTTCATCAGCCGGGCGGCGATCCCCTTCGTCCCGCCGACCTCGCCGCACACCGCCCGCCAGGCGAGGGACGACTTCTTCGCCGGCCTGAAGCTGCTCCAGTCGGATCCGCGGGTGCGCCGGGCGCTGTGGGTGAAGAGCGGCTGGGCGATCGCCGGCGGGGGCGCGATCCTCCTCTACCCGGTGATGGGCGAGCGGAACTTTTCCGCCAAAGGCGAGGCGGCGCTGGCGATTGGAGTGCTGCTGGGGATGCGCGGGGTGGGCGCGTTCCTCGGGCCGCTGATCGCGCGGCGGCTGGGCGGCGACTCCGAGGCCTTCTTGCAGCGGGCGATCAGCCTGTCGTTCTTCACCACCATGATCTTCTGGGCCGCGTTCGCCTGGGCCCCCACCCTGCCGCTGGCCGCGCTGCTGCTGGCCTGCGCGCACACCGGGATCTCGACCCAGTGGGTCTTCTCCAGCTCGCTGATCAACCTCTGGGTGAAGGACGAGCTGCGCGGCCGGGTGTTCGGGCTCGACTTCATGCTCTACACCCTGGTGCTGGCGATCTCGGCCTGGGGCACCGGCGCGCTGCTCGATCGGACCCAGGCCAACCCCCGGGTGCTGATGAGCATCCTCGCCGGGCTGCTGCTGGTGACCCAGCTGGGGTGGTGGCTGCTGCGGCCGGCCCCGCCCGCGCTGAAGGTCGAGGCCCCCGGCAGCGCCTGAAGGCTCACTCCGGGCCGTCGAACACCCCGTCCCACGTCTCGGGGGGCGGCACCGCCTGCAGCATCTCGCAGCGCTTGATGTACCGCTGGGCGAGCGCGTCGTCGGTCGCTCCGGCGAACAGGGCGAAGGCGATCCGCGCCTCGGCGAACTTCCTGCCCCGGTACAGCTCGAGCGCCGCCTGCCACTTCAGCATCGCGCCGGTGCCGTTCGCGTGGCTGCGCAGATCGCCCAGCAGCTCGAACACCCGCACCGGGGCGTCGCGCCGGTGAAAGCGCACCTGGTCGACCTCGCGGAAGACGAAGGCGTCCCCGGCGGCGGTGGCGATCGCCTCGGTGCAGAGGATCACCGCCCCGTACTTCTTCGAGAGCGCCTCGAGCTTGGCGGCGGTCGCCACCGACTCGCCCATCACCGTGTAGTTGAGCCGGTGCTCGGTGCCCATCTCGCCCACCAGCGTCTCGCCGACGTCGAGGCCCGAGCGGAAGACCATGGTGGTGCCGGAGATTTTCTCCCAGACCTTGCGCCGCTTGTCGAAGCGCGCCCGCATCTTCAGCGCCGCGTCGCAGGCCGACTTCGCCGGAGACGGCAGCCGCACCGGAGCGCCCCAGAACGCCATCACCCCGTCGCCGAGGTACTTGTCCACCTGGCCGCGGCACTCGATCACCACCTCGGTCATCTCGCTCAGGTACTGCTGGAGCATGTCGACCAGCACCTTCGGCTCGATCCGCTGGGCGAGCGCGGTGAAGCCCTCGATGTCGGAGAAGTAGACGGCGATCTGCAGCCGCTCGGGCTTCATCAGGCCGACGTCGCTCTCGACGCTGCCGAGCACCTGGGCCGGCAGCGCCCGCCCGAGCGCGTGGGTGACGAAGTCGCGCAGTGATCGCTCGAGGGTGCGCGCGTAGCCCAGCGAGGCGAGGAAGGTGAGCGATCCGGCGAGCACCGGCGCCACCACCGGCACCCACCGCAGCTGCGAGAGGAAGATCGCCCGGGCGGACCAGCCGACCGCGACCGCGAGCACCGCGAGGAACAGCACGTACCCAATCCACCCCGAGCGGGGGAAGAGGCTGGCGAATGCGACCGCCACCAGCGCGCCACCGAACGCGAAGGCGATCGTGATCCAGAAGTCGACCTGCGGATCGGTGCGGGTGACCGAGCGCGAGTGCAGCAGGTTGACCAGCGCCTGGCCCATCACCGCTCCCCGCGGCAGCCGGCCAATCGCGGTCGACACCCGCTGCCCGCCGGTCTCCGAGAGCACCACCACCCGTCCGCTCAGCTCGTTGTCGTGGTGGCGAACCCCGCGCTTGTTCTCGTCGTCCTCGAGGTTCAGCAGCAGCCGCCACACCGGCACCGCGCGCTTCATCGTCCCCCGCCCGCCGGTGCCCACCTCGGGCGCGTCCCACGCCAGCACGGTGCGGCCGTCTTCGCCCATCGGCACCGTCAGCCGATCGCCGATGAACAGCGATCCGCTGAACCAGCGCAGCTTGGTCTGCTGGGTCAGCCGCATCACCGCCAGCAGCGGCGCGGAGGCGAGCACCGCCAGCCGCCCGTCGATCTCGGTCGCCACCAGGTGGGGAAAGTCGCGCACCTCGCCGTCGAAGTCGGGCACCACCCGCGCCGGGCCGAGCACCACCCCGGGCACCAGCAGGGCGGCGACCGGCCCTTCGAGGGTGCGGGCGCGGGTGAGCCTGGTGGGGGTCCGGGGTCTGGGCGCGCACCAGCGGGGCTTTGAGCTCGAGCTGGGCGCCGAGCGCCTGGGCGCGCTGCTCGGTGAGCGCCGAGGCCCACAGCTGCAACCGGTCGCCGTCCGGAATCAGGAACGCCTGGGTCCGGGTGGCCACGATCCGGCGCACCGCCTCCAGCGGCTGCTCGCCCCGCGGGAACTCGCCGACCTTCACCATCCACGGCTTGAGCTCGCGA
>JAGSPQ010000544.1 GCA_018262385.1 Myxococcaceae bacterium
CCTCTCCACTCGAGCTCGTACATGGGGGCAGTGGAGCACGGGTGGGGGCGAACGCGATTGAAATACCGATTCGACCCGAACCGAATCGGGTGTGACGGGCGGCGGGCGGCCTGATTGCGGGCGCCTCGATCTGGCGTGGGCACTGCACTTGTCGTCCGCAATTCTTCAAGGAGGCAGTGATGATGGACGGGCTGATGGTGGCGGCGGCAGTGGGGGTCGGGGTGGCGCTGTTCCTGTTGCGGATGGGGACGTGGGTGATTCGCGAGTACGAGTCGGGGCTGGTGGTGAAGAAGTTCGGCTCGCCGCTGCCTCCGGGCCGGCTGATCGCGCTCGAGGGCGAGGCGGGCTACCAGGCCGACCTGCTGCCTCCGGGCTGGTACTTCGGGATGTGGCGCTGGAAGTACCGGGTGCAGCGGGTGCCGATGCTGGTGGTGCACCCGGAAGAGATCGCGCTGGTGGTCGCCAATGACGGCGAGGCGATTCCGTCCGAGCGGATCCTCGGCCGGGAGGTGGACAGCGATGACTTCCAGGACGCGCGGGCCTTCCTCGTCAACGGCGGAGAGAAGGGGCGGCAGCTCGCTTTCCTCACCGCCGGCACCTACCGGATCAATCCGGCGGTGTTCAAGATCGTCACCACCGAGACCGCCGACCAGTTCGGGATGAGCCCGACGGATCTGCGGGTCTACGAAGTGGCCCCCTCGAAAGTGGGGATCGTCAACGTGCTCGACGGAAAGCCGATCCCCTCGGGGGACCTGGCCGGGCCGGAGGTGGTGGGTCACGACAACTTCCAGCGGGGGCAGTCGTTCATCGCCGCCGGCGGGTGCCGCGGGCTGCAGGAGCAGGTGCTGCTGTCGGGCTCGTGGAACCTGAACCCGTGGTTCGTGCAGGTCGAGCAGGTGGCGATGACCGAGATCCCGATTGGGTACGTCGGGGTGGTGGTGAGCTACGTCGGCAAGGAGCACCTCGATCTCTCGGGCGAGGACTTCACCCATGGAGACCTGGTCGAGAAGGGCCGCAAGGGCGTCTGGATCGAGCCGCTGCTGCCCGGCAAGCACCCGGTGAACTCGAAGGTGATGAAGGTCGAGCTGGTGCCGACGACCAACATCGTCCTCAACTGGGCGACCCGCACCGAGGCGCACCACTACGACGAGAAGCTGCAGCCGATCACCGTGCGCTCGAAGGACGGGTTCAGCTTCACCCTCGACGTCTCGCAGATCATCCACATCGGGATGAAGGCGGCCCCGCGGGTCATCTCGCGGGTGGGCTCGATGCAGAACCTGGTCGACCACGTGCTGCAGCCGACGGTGGCCAACTACTTCCGCAACTCGGCGCAGGAGGTCACGGTGCTCGAGTTCCTCTCGGCGCGCAGCCAGCGCCAGCGGGAGGCGTACGACAACATCAACAAGGCGATCGAGGCCTACGACGTCGAGTGCATCGACACGCTGATTGGCGACATCGTCCCGCCGGCTGAGCTGATGAAGACCCAGACCGACAAGAAGATCGCCGACGAGCTGCAGCGCACCTACGACGTTCAGCGCGAGGCGCAGGTGAAGCGCCAGATGCTCGAGCGGGAGACGGCGATCGCCAACATGCAGGGCGAGGTGGTGCGCAGCGAGCAGATGGTGCGGATCAGCGAGCGCAACGCCCTGGCGGTGGCCGAGACGGCGAAGGGCGAGGCGGCGCGGGTGCGGTTCGCGGCGGAGGCCGAGTCGGACGGGATGCGGCTGCGCGGGCAGGCAGAGGCAGAGAGCACGCGCGCGGTCGGCGCGGCGAAGGCCGAGGCGTACGAGGCGGGCGTCAGGTCGATGGGGCCCGAGGCGTACACCGCGGTGCAGCTGGCGGGGATCTTAGGCAGCCACGGGGTGAAGCTGGTGCCGGACGTCTCGGTGAGCGGCTCGGATTCAGGCGGCAGCAGCGCGCTCGCCGGGGCGCTGATGGGGCGGATGGTGGGATCGCTGACGGTGGCGACGCCCAGGCCGGCGCTGCCGGTGATCAAGAACGGTCACCAGTGAAGTGAAGCGGCCGAGGGCCGCGCGACCGGTGGACTGACGGTCGCGCGGCATCGCCGCGCAGGCGGCGCGCCGATCAGCGACGCAGCTGGTTCCACCGGCGCAGGGTGTCGGCCTCTAGCAGCGTCAGATCGACCCCCAGCTTCTGCGCCAGCGCCCACTCGTCGGCGAAGCAGGTGCCCATCGGGGTCGGATCGTCGCTGCCCAGCACGCAGTGGACCTTCGCCTGCTGCAGCGCGCGCAGCGGGGTGGCGCCGCGCCGCAGCTCCAGCCGGGCGAGCGAGGTGGGGATCAGCATCCGGTTGCTGGTGGGGCAGACCTCGAGGGTGACTCCGTCGCGGGCGAGGCGCTCGAGGGTGGCGTCGCTCTCGACCGAGTGGACGCCGTGGCCGATGCCGTCGGGGCGCAGCTCGAGCATCCGGTCGACCGAGCGGTGGTCGGCGAACTCGCCGGCGTGGATGGTGAGGTCGGGCAGGTGCTTGCGCAGGCCCTCGAGCAGCGCGCGCAGGGCGGGCGGCATCGGCTCGGTGTCGGGGCCGGTGACGATCCCGAGCACGTCGAGGCCCGAGAGCGCGGCCCGGTGCTCGGGCAGCACGGCGGCGAGCGCCCGGTAGTGGGGCTCGCTCTCGAAGGTGCGGGA
Organism: Myxococcaceae bacterium; assembly: GCA_018262385.1. Classification (GTDB taxonomy): domain Bacteria; phylum Myxococcota; class Myxococcia; order Myxococcales; family Myxococcaceae; genus JAGSPQ01. Next base: position 2,650 of record JAGSPQ010000544.1, read on the forward strand.
GAAGCCGACCCGGACCAGCATCGGCTTCTGCGCGATCGCGGCCGCGGCGTCGCGGGCGGCGAGCACCACCAACAGCAGCCGGCGCGCGCGCTCGGCGAACTGGGCAGGAGGCACGTCGCGCCAGGCCACCCGCTCGTTCTCCAGCAGGGTGCGGGTCATCGAGAACAGGCTGACCCGCATCTCGAAGCCGTCGGTGTCGGCGGCGGCCTCGAGGAAGGTGAGGCGGGAGAGCTCTCCGATCGCCGCTTCGCTGACGTAGGCGGCGCGGGCCTTCTTGATGCACTCGTAGAAGACGGTCGCGTCGTCCGACGGAGCGGCCATCGTCAGCGCGGCGGCCAGCTGGCCCGGGGGGCGGTAGCGGCGGGTGGCCGCGTCGAAGAAGAGCGGATCGGTGAGCTGAAACTGCTCGGCCACCGCGGCGAGCGCGGCGGGAGAGTGGGAGCCTTCGAGGTGTCGGTGGAGGTCGAGCCGCACGGTGGCGAGCGCTTACCAGCTTCTCGGAGTAGACCGCCCCCATGAAGTGGGCCGCGCTCGTCTTCCTCGTCTGTGGCTGCGCCTGCCCGCCCGCCCGGCCCGAGCGGCTGCGGAAGGTCGACGTCCACACCCACTTCGGCCCGGAGGCGGCCGACCGGGCGATGGAGCTGCTCGCCGAGCACGGGATCGACGCCTGCGTGAACCTCTCGGGCGGCTTTCCGGGGGGCGGCCTCGAGCAGCAGCTGCAGACCGCCGCCCGGTTTCCCGGCCGGATCTTCGTCTTCGCCAACCTCGACTGGAGGCTGGCGGCGCGGCACGAGGACTTCGGGGCGCGGATGGCGGGGCAGCTGCGCGAGGCGAAGCGGCTGGGAGCGAAGGGGCTGAAGATCCCCAAGGGCCTGGGGCTGGGCTACCGGGATGGGGCAGGGGAGCTGATCGCGGTGGACGATCCGCGGCTCGACGGGGTGTTCGAGACGGCGGGCGAGCTGGGGCTGCCGGTGGCGATCCACGTCGGAGACCCGGTCGCGTTCTGGCAGCCGGTGACGCCGCAGAACGAGCGCTACGCCGAGCTGTCGGTGCACCCCAACTGGTCCTACGCCGGAGAGGACGTGCCGAGCTGGGAAGCGCTGTTCGCCGCGCTCACCCGCCGGATCGCGCGCCACCCGAAGACCACCTTCCTCTCGGTGCACTTCGGCAACGCCCCCGAGTACCCCGAGCGGGTCGCCGCGCTGCTCGAGGCGCATCCCAACCTGTACGTCGACACCGCGGCGCGGGTGCCCGAGCTGGGCCGGCAGCCGGCACAGAAGATGCGGGCGCTGTTTCAGAAGCACCGGGATCGGATCCTGTTCGGCACCGATCTGGGAGTGGGCCGCGAGCCCTCGGCGCTGATGCTCGGCTCACCCGGCCGAGAGCCGCCGACCGCGGCGGACGTCGAGCGGTTCTTCAAGGCGACCTGGCGGTACTTCGAGACGGGCGA
>JAGSPQ010000545.1 GCA_018262385.1 Myxococcaceae bacterium
GGAGGAGGCGGCGGCGGAGGCGGCGGCGGAGGCGGCGGGGTTCCTGCGTCCGGGGCCGGCAAGGGGGTCCCCGCGTCGACTCCCAGCGGCGGGTGGCCGGGGCTCCCGCCACCTGCATCGCGGGTCGAGTCGACCGGCGGTGGATCGGAGTCGATCGGACCTCCGCACGCCATCAACGCAATCAAGCCACCGCACAAGAGAAGCAACTTCCGCATGGTCAAGCCTCCGGCCTGCCGCTCCCGAAAGCAGGAGCGGATCGTTTCGAGTTATTGGGACCACCGTCGCGACCTCGCGCCGGGGTTGGTTTTCAGCTCATGGCTGTTGTCGGTTCCCGTCCGCGCCGTGCGAATGAGCAGCGGCTGAAGACGAGAAAGATTCTGGGAGAAGCACTCGGCCGCGCATCGCGTCGGTTGCTCTCTGCTTCGGGCCCTACCCCTCTGCTGCTGCTGGGCCCTCTACCGCGTGCCTCACCGTCCTCGAAGGCGCGCGAGAATTATCCGATCCGGAATTCTTGCGCATTGTGGTTCTTTGCCCACTTTTCATTCCAACTGGTTTGGGCTCAAACCTTTTTTACCTCTGAAGAGAGGCTCGATTTTTCGGGAATACCCTTGGGGGTCCAAGCATCGAGCTGGGGATGAACGGGGCGGCCCCAGCTCCAGCGTCAGCTCGCCACGGCCTGAACCTGCACCGGCGCCATCGAGAGGTCCGGCTCGACGAAGACATACCGGCACTCGGGGCGGGCGGAGCGCAGGCGACTCTCGAACTCGTTGATCAGGGCGCTGACGTCCTTCGCCGTCACGTGGGGCTCGCAGCGGATCTTGATCGCGACCACCACCTCGCCCGGGCCCTGCTGCATGGTGACGCACTGGCCGACCGAGAGGATCCGCGGGTCCTCGCCGGCGAGCCGGTGCACCGCGGTGGAGATCTCGGGATCCGCGCTCTCGCCGACCAGCAGCGACTTCACCTCGACCGCGAGGAACACCGCGACCCCGACCAGCACCAGCCCGACCAGGATCGTGCCCACCGCGTCCGCCCGCGGATCCCCGGTGAAGTGGGCGACCAGGATCGCCGTCAGCGCGAGCGCCAGCCCGAGCACCGCCGCCGAGTTCTCGCCGAACACCACCACCAGGTCCGAGTCCTTGGTGTCTTTGAGGAACGCGAAGAACTTCTTGGCGCCGCGCCGCTTGTTGAGCTCCTTGACGTTGCCGAGCGTCGCCCAGCCTTCGAGCAGCAACGAGAAGCCGAGGATCAAGACCGCGAGCATCACGTTCTCCACTGCCTCGGGGTGCTGCAGCTTGTGGACCCCCTCGTAGATCGAGAACATCCCGCCGCCCGAGAACAGCAGCAGCGCGACCATGAACGACCAGAAGTAGACGTTGCGCCCGTACCCGAGCGGGTGGGTGGCGTCGGCCGGCTTCTTCCCTTCCTTCACCCCGCGCAGCAGCAGCAACTGGTTGCCGCAGTCGGCAGCGGAGTGGATCGCCTCCGCCAGCATCGCGCCCGATCCGGTGAAGAACGCGGCGACTCCCTTCGCGCTCGCGATCAGCCCGTTGACGATCAGGCTCTGGATGATGTGCCCAGTCCCGCCTTCTTTTCCGCTCATCCGCCGGAAACTAGCGGAAATAGCTCTTCGAGATGTCGACCGAATACCGCAGCTCGACGCTCGGCGAAGAGGCCACCACCAGGTACTGGCGGAACTTCAGCTGCTTGCCCGGCAGCTGCAGGTCGGAAGGGCCCGGCTCGCTCACCTCGCCGTCCTCGAGGCTGCCGCCGACCCGCCGGTACTCGAACACCGCCGGCAGGTAGGTGAGCAGCGCGACCGCGTCGGTCTGCCAGTTGGAGCTGGGCAGCGCCACCCGCAGCGCGCCGGCGAGGTGGAAGACCCCGATGTTCTGCGACAGCCGCAGCTCGACCGTGCCCTCGGTCTCTCCCAGCCGCAGCGGAGCGACCTGGAGCTTCAGCACCCCGCTCTTCTGCGTCACCGGCAGCACCTGGCCGTTGACCCGCACCGACTCGAGCTGCTGTCCCTCGGGCACCGTCACCTCGAACGGCTGGGGGCGATCGAGGTGCAGGCGGTACGACAGCCGCGCCGTCACCCGGCCCTCGAGGGTGGTCACCCAGCTCGCCGACAGCTGCTTGATCCGCGGCTCGAGCGGGGGCGGCGGCTCGCGCCTGTGTTCCTGCGCCAGGTGGGTGCGCGCGCGCCACCGCACCAGGTACTGGCCGTCGGTGGGGAACACCTCCTCCGGGCCCTGCAGCTCGAAGATCCCCGGGTCGGCGGCCAGCGAGAGCGGGACGACGCCGGCCGACACCGGCGCGCCGAGGGTGGCCGAGCGGTCGGCGCCGTCGACCTTCGCCCGCACCAGCAGCCGGACGTCGAACGCGTAGCGGCCGGCCCGCGCGCTCAAGAACACCAGCTGCCCGCCCCGGGGCGCGATCGTGGCTCCCTCGGTGCTCTCCAGCTGCTGCACCACCACCTGGGGGCCCAGCGGCAGCAGCGTCAGCTGGCTCCACGTCCTGTCGGCCAGCACCTCGACCACGAAGTGGGCGTCGACGATCAGCCCGTCCTGGGCTGGCTTGCCGCTCAGGGTCTGCTCCACCAGCACCGCGTCGATCGGCGGCCGCGGCGCGCGCTCTTCCCTCGCCGCCAGCAGCGGCAGCGCCTCGGCCAGAGGCAGCGTCACCGAGCCGCTCGCCGTCACCGGCTGCGCGGCGGCCAGCACCGTCCAGATCAGGATCGTCGCATTCATCAGAGGGCTCCTTGCAGCTCGGGGTTGAGCAGCGCACGCACGTTGGGCTTGAGCGACAGGTGGAGCGCGACGATCAGCGCCGCCAGCAGCTCGAGCGTGTAGATGAGGCCGGTGTAGCCGGGGATCACCACCGCCAGGGTCGGCACCCCCATGCTCCACAACCACCCGAGCGCCAACAGCCCGCTCTTCGCCTCGGGGAACAGCTTCTTCAGATACAGCACCGCCGCGGCGCCCATCACGACCAGGCACAGCGGCCAGGCGACGTAGAAGTGGATGAAGGCCGAGAGGTAGGCGACCAGCACGAAGAAGAAGGCGTAGGTCGCCGAGAGCAGGCCCACCTCGTAGAACATCAGCCGCCGCCTGCTGCCGAGCGAGAGCACGAACCACAGCGCGAAGAACGAGAGGAACGGCGCCCAGGCGCGGCGGGCCATGGTGGCGATGATCGCGTCGTACGACTTCTCGCTCGGGAGGATCAGCCCGAGGCTGACGCCCGACTCCAGCGCCGAGTAGCGCCAGTCGAACGCCAGCGCGTCGTCGGTCTGGGTGATCTGCTGCGCGGAGAGCGTGCCTTCGGGGAAGTCGAAGTTGTCTCCCCCGGTGACGCTCAGGTGCACCGCAATGTCGCGCGCGGCGAGCGAGGGATCGAGCCGGTAGATGAAGCTGCCCAGCCCGCGCGCCTTGTAGCCGAGGGTGAACGCGACCTGCTCTGCGCCTTTGACCCGGCCGGTCCACAGCAGGCAGGTGCCGTTCTCCTTCAGCTCGACCTGGGCCGGCTTGCCGTTGACGGTGAGCTCGACGTCCGACAGCAGCACCTGCGACTTGTTGAACTCGATCGGAAAGATGAACGCCACGTCTTCGTCGTGGCCCGAGCGGTTGGCGTAGGCGTAGTCGGCGCGGAAGGTGAAGTCGAAGCCCGAGAAGTAGCGCAGCCCACGCTTGCGGTAGTTCATCGCCGCGTCGACCCGCACGTGCTGGGAGTCGAACGGCATCGGCTTGAGCTCGGTGAACACCGACCCGCTCTCGACCGCTCGCAGGCTCGGCGCCGGCTGCCGCACCGGCTCGCCCCAGCGGTCTTCCACCCCCTGCGCCAATTCGGTGTTGGCGAAGTCGGCCCGGCCCTCGACCTGCTCGCTCACCACCAGGCTGGTCAGGAACACCGGGGCCAGCGCCAGCAGCAGGTGGCTCTTCCAGGCGAAGCGGAAGGCGGCGCGAATCGGGCCAGTTCGGCGGGGAGGAGGAGACAGCGGAGTGGGCGGCGTCGCGACCGGAGGCGGAGGGGTGGTTTCCATGGTTCAGATTCAACCCGCCGCGTGTGCGGGGGCGATGTCCGAGCCGTGGAGAGACGCA
>JAGSPQ010000546.1 GCA_018262385.1 Myxococcaceae bacterium
GCGGCTGGCGTACCTGGCGATCGGCGCCGGCGCGACGATCGTGTTCACCGGCCTCGACTTCCTCGGCCGCTTCAACGTCCCCTTCCCTTCCCTCGGGCCGATCGTCTCGACGCTGTACCTGTTCTTCCTTTCCCAGACGCTGCTGCGGCTGCGACTGATGGACCTGCACGAGCTGCTGGGGAAGATCGCGTCCCAGACCTTCCTCGCGATCATCCTCGCCGCGGTGTTCGTGGTGCTGACCGCCTGGGTGGAGGACAACAAGTCGCTGTTCATCTTCAACACGATCATCGCGGCCTTCGTGATGCTGATCCTGCTCGAGCCGGTGCGGGAGAAGGTCGAAGAGCGGGTGGTGGCGATCTTCTTCCGCGAGCGGTTCGACTTCCTGCAGCAGGGGCGGCTGCTGCAGCAGCGCACCGCCAACGTGATCGACGTCGCCGAGCTGTCGGCGCGGCTGCTCGACGGGCTGAACGAGACCCGGCGGATCACCCACGCCAGCATCTACCTGCTGGCCGAAGATCGTCCCGGCTTCCGGCTGCTCGACAGCCGCGGGCCCCAGCCGGCGCTGTTCCTCGACGCGGGCACGGCGCGCTCGCTGCTGTCGCGGACGGAGAAGGCCCAGCTGCTCGAGACGGTCGAGCGCCGGGCGCTCGAGCTGCGCCAGCAGCCGACCGATCTGAAGCGCACCCGCGAGGAGATCAAGCGGCTCAACGACGTGCGGGCCGCGCTGCAGCAGATGAAGGCGGGCATCACCGTGCCGCTGGTGGGAAACGATCGGGTGATCGGCTTCTTGAACCTGTGGGACGAGCGGGTCCCCGAGGCGTTCGCCTCGGACGAGATCGCGCTGATCCTCGAGCTGGCCGAGCACCTGGCGACGGTGGTCGAGAACTCGAAGCTGTACGAGCGGATGCGCGAGCGCGATCGCCTCGCGGCGCTCGGCGAGATGTCGGCCGGCCTGGCGCACGAGATCCGCAACCCGCTCGGAGCGATCAAGGGCGCGGCCCAGTGCCTCGACCCCCGCCGGCTGCCCGGCGAAGACGGAGAGTTCCTCGAGGTGATCGTCGAAGAGGTGAACCGGCTCAACGGAGTGGTGACCGCCTTCCTCGACTACTCACGCCCGCTCAAGCAGAGCTTCGGGGTCACCGACCTGAACGAGGTCGTCACCCGCACCGTGCGGCTGATCCAGAACGACTTCCCGCCCCACATCTCGCTTTCCACCGAGCTGGGCGAGGCGCTGCACCGGATCGACGGCGACGCCGAGCAGCTCAAGCAGGTATTGATCAACCTGGTGCAGAACGCGCGGCAGGCGCTGGGCGACAAGGCAGGCGCGATCCTGATTCGCACGCTCAAGCCCGAGCGGTTCGGCGAGTTCCGCGGCACCGACTTCGTCGAGATCGACGTCACCGACAACGGCCCCGGCATCCCCACCGATCAGCAGCCGAACATCTTCGTCCCGTTCTTCACCACCAAGTCGAAGGGCACCGGGCTGGGCCTGGCGATCTGCCAGCGGATCGTGAAGAACCACGGCGGCTCGATCGCGGTGCAGAGCAAGGTCGGCGAGGGGACTACCTTCGTCGTCCGGCTCCCCGCCCTGCCCATCGAGCCGCTGCCGGCCGAGACCCCGTTGCCCGAGGGCACTCCGCTGCCGGGGACGCTTGTCCCGCCGCTGACGAAGGAAGATCCGATCGATCCGAACGATCGGCGCTCGCGCAAGGACAAGAAGAAGCGCAAGGCCGCGGGCTAGAGAGTGATCGCCCGCCGGCGCACCGAGAACTCGAGCGCCTCGGGGCCGCGCTGCACGGTGATCTTCACCACCGAGCCCGCCGGGCCGACGATCTGCTTCACCACCTCTTCGATCCGAGCCGGGAGCGGTCGGCCGTCGATCGACACCAGCAGGTCGCCGTTCTGCAGCCCCGCCAGCTCGGCTGGGCTGTTCTCGTAGACCTGCGCGATCCACACCCGCGCGCCGTCTCCCGACAGCTGCATCCCCACCCCCTCGTACTCGAGGATCCGCTCGCCCAGCGGGCGCGGGTTGCCGGGCTTCATCAGCACCTCGACCCGGCTGGCGCCGGCGCGGCTGGCGGGCACCGCGGCCCAGGCGGTCTCGAACGACGGGTGGCGCACCTCGACCGTGGCCGGCAGCGCGACCGCGGGCGCGTAGAACTCGCCGTTGCCGTCGGTCTGGCCGCCGCTGCTGCGCCCGAGGTTGCGGAACTGCTGCCCCGGCGGCCCCCCGAGCCGGATGATCGACACCGTCGCGCCCCGAATCGGCAGGCGCGAGGTGGCGTCCCGGACGCTGCCCTGCACCGGCCCGGCGCGCTGCAGGGCCAGCCGCACCTCGGCCTCGACCCCGCGCACCTCGACGGTCTGGGCCACCCCGTCCGCGTAGCCGTCGGCCGAGGCCTCCGCGCGCCAGACTCCCGCGGGCAGATCGAGCGCGAAGACTCCATTCGGGCTGAGCACCGGGAAGCGCCGCACCAGGCCGCCCGACTGGGGCACGAGGGTGAGCGCAAAGTCGGAGATCGCCGCGCCGCGATCGTCCTGCACGATCACCCTCAGCCGGCCCCGGGCGAGCCGGAGCACCAGCCCCGCTGCCCCCGCGGTCGATCGCGCCGCGGCGCTGCCCTGCTCACCTTCGGCCTCGACCAGCAGCACCCCCGAGGCGACCCCCTCGAAGCGGAAGGCCCCGCTCGCGTCGGTGATCGCCTCGGCGGCGGCGCCCGCCCAGTCGCCCGACCGCCAGCGCACCCGGACTCCGGCGGCGGCGGGCTCGACCCGGCCGGCGAGCACCGAGCTGCCCGAGAGGTCGACCTGCCACTGCTCGCCCACCCCGTTCTGCTCGAAGGGCCCGGTCTGGGTGGTGAGCGCGCCCTTGCGGACCTGGACCAGGTAGCGCCCGACCGCGACCCGCTCGAAGTGAAAGCGGCCGTCCGCGCCGCTGCCGGTCACCGCCGCCACTTCCGACGAGCGCGAGTCGAACAGGGTCAGCGTCGCGCCGGGAAGCCCGACGCCTTCGAGGCGCACCTGCCCGTCGACGCTCAGCGACTCCCCGGCCTCGAGGTCGATTCCAGTCCGCTCGTCGCCCGCCTCGATCCGCAGCCGGGGGCCCTGGATCCGGGTGCCGTCGGCGAGCTGACCGACCACCCGCAGCAGCCCGGGCGCAACCTCCAGCTTCCAGCTGCCGTCACGGGCGGAAGCCACCGGCCCATGGCTGCTGCCCACCCGCGCGCCGATCAGCCGTTCGGCCCAGATCTGCGCGCCCGCCATCGGGCTGCCCTGCTGGCGCACCGAGCCCGCCAGCGAGCTGGCAGGATCGAGCGACACCTCGAGCCCGGTGTGCGCGCGCGCCGAGTCGAGCGAGAGCCACTCGACCCTCGAGAGGTGGCCCTGGGCGGTCGCTTCGATCCAGGTCAGCCCGGCGGGCAAGCCGTGGAGGGTGAAGCGGCCGTTGGCGTCGGTCACCCCGCTGCCGCCCGAGGTGACGAGCCGGGCTCCCTTCAGCGGCGCTCGGCTCTGGCTGCTGACCACCGTCCCGGCGACGACCGCGCTCAGCTCGAGCTGGAGCACCAGGCCGGTGCGCTGCTCCCCCGAGGCGAGCATCAGCGGGCCGAGCAGCGGCGAGGCTTCGTCCTCCAGCGCCGCCGACAGCCAGACCTCGCCGGAAGGCACGTCTTCGAAGCGGAACCGGCCGTCCTCGCCCGAGGCGATCACCCGGGCCGAGTGCTCGCGCAGCGTCACCCGGGCGCCGACCACCGCCGCTCCGCGACGGAGCACTCGCCCCTCGAGGCTGCCTCCCGGCACCACCGGCGCCGGCGCGCTCGCGAGGGGGTGGGCGGCCTGCGGCTGCTCGGCGGCCGGCGCGGGCTCAGGCGGGACGACCGCGGGATCCTCGCTCAGCAGCAGCCACATCGCGCCCGAGACGAGGCAGAAGCTCAGCAGGATCAGGACGAGGCGCTTCACCGCCCTGCTTTTCTACTTCTTTACGGGGCTCAGCGGCTCGTCGTCGTCGAGGATCAGCATCTCGTCGAGCAACTCCTCGTCTTTCTGCGCCTCGTCGATGTCCAGCTCGAACACCTCGAGCTCGACCTCGGGGGGGCGTCCTGGGCCTGGACGCGCTTGAGCAGCACCTCGAGGCGGGCGTCGCGATCGACCACCGCCTCCTGCGACATCGCCAGATCGGCGGCGAGGTCGCCCGCCCCCGGGACGTAGGCCGGCTCGGCCGACTGGGCCCGCTCGAGGCGCTCGACCTCGGTCGAGAGGCGCTCGCGCTCGGTCTCCAGCATCTGGGCTTCGGCCCGCAGCTCGATCACCTCTTCCTTCAGGCGCGGCAGGTCGCTCGCGGCGGTGCGGACGTGCTGGTAGTTGTCCTGCAGCTCGCCGTACCTGGTGCGCAGCGCCAGCAGCAGCTCTTCGGCCTGGCGGCGGGCGCCGAGGGCGGTGTCGAGATCCGAGGTCGAGCCCTGCGCCGAGCCGCGCGCCGCCGACAGCTGGGACTCGAGGGCCTGGGCGCGATCGCGGGCGCGGGCCAGCTCTTCATCGGCGAGCCGGCGCTCTTCTTTGGCGCGCGCCAGCGCGTCCTCGGCCTCGCGGCGGGCGCTGAGGCTCTTCTGCAGCTCGGCATCGAGCTCGTCCTTCGCCGCCTTGACCCGCGGCAGCTCGGCTTCCAGCTCGTCGCGGCGGGCGTGGGCCCTGGGCAGCTCGGTCTCGTGGGTGGCCAGCAGGCCGCGCAGCCGGACCAGTTCCTGCTCGGCCTGCTCGCGCGCCTCGGCCATCGCCTGGCTCTCGCCGCCGGCGATCGCAGCCGTGGCGCGCAGGGTGGCGAGCTCTTCGCGCGTCTTGTCGAGCTCCTTCTGCAGGCCCAGCTTGCCCGACTGGTGGCCGCGCGCTTCCGACTGGGCGCGCTCGACCGTGCCGCGCCACCTGTCGCGATCCTCCTTCACCGTGCCCAGCTGATCCTTGAGGCTGTCGGCTTCCTTCCGGGCCTGCTCGGACGCGTCGGTCAGCGCCTTCTGCGCCTCGGCGGACCGGGAATCGACTTCCTGGCGATGGGCGGCGTCGCGCGCCTCCAGTTCCTGCCGGTGGGCGGCGGCGGCCTCGTCGAGGGCGCGGCGCTGGGCGACCGCCGCCTCTTCCGCGGCGCGCTGGGCGATCGTCTCCCGCTCGGCCAGCTGCTGGAGGTGCTCGGCTTTGCGCGTCTCGAGCTCCTGCTGGGCGGCGGCCCGTTCCTTCGCGATCGCTTCCTCGAGGGCGGCGTGCTTCGCCGACGCCTCTTCCCGCGCCTTCACCAGCGTGGGAGCGATCGCCTGCAGCTCGGTCGTCTCGGCCTGGGCCTTCTGAAGCGCCTGGGCGGTCTGCTCGGCGTGCGCGCGGGCCGCCGAGAGCTCGGCGGTGGCCTGGGCCAGCTTGCCGGTCGCATCCTCCAGCGCCGCCTGCCCGCTCGCCAGCTCGGCGCGCACGTCGGCCAGCGCCTTGCTCGCGTCGTCCCGGGCGCTCTGCAGCTCCTGCTCGAGGGCGACGACCCGGGCTTTCGCCGCATCGCGCTCTCCCTGGGTCGTCTCGCGCAGCGCCTGCTCGGCGAGCCGGGCGTCGATCCCTTCTGCCACCTCGGCCTGCAGGTGCTCCCGATCGCCCTCGGCGCCGCGCAGCTTCGCCTCGAGCTGCTCCGCCTTCGCCTTCGCCTCGGCCAGCTCGGTGCCGAGCGCCTCGGCGCGCTGCTCGGCCACCTGCCGCGCCGCCGCCAGCTCGCCGCTGTTGAGCTGGGCGTCGCGCCGGGCCTGCTCGAGCTCGCGGGCGACCTGCTGGGCGCCCTCCTCGGCGGCGCGCAGCCGCTCGGCCTGCTGCGCGTGATCGGTCTTCGCCTGGGCGAGCTCGGCGGTGAGCTGGGCGGCGCGCTCGGAGTGATCCCGTCGGGCCTGCTCGAGCTCGGCGGCGGCCTGCTCGGACTGCTGCAGCTGCTCGGTGCGCGCCCGCTCGAGCTCGGCGGAGGCCTGCTGGTGCTCGGCCCGCGCCTGCTCCAGCAGCTGCGCGCTCGCCTCGGAGGCCTGCTGCTGCTCGGTGCGCAGCCGCGCCGCGGTCGCCTCGGATTGCTGGCGGGCCCGATCCAGCTCGGCGGCATTCGCCTCGAGCTTCTGCTGGTGCTC
>JAGSPQ010000547.1 GCA_018262385.1 Myxococcaceae bacterium
GGCGATCGCCCCGACAGTGACCTCGACCTACCCGTCGAACAACGCCACCGGCGTGGCCCTCAACGCGAACATCGGCGCCACCTTCAGCCTCGCGATCGACCCGACCACGATCTCTGCCAGCACCTTCACCGTGAAGCAGGGGAGCACCGCGGTCGCGGGAACCGTCGCCTACTCCGGCTCCACCGCCACCTTCAACCCGACCGCCAACCTCGCCAACAGCACCAGCTACACCGTCAGCCTGACCACGGCGGTCACGGCGCTCGGCGGCCTGGCGCTCGCCGCCCCGTTCACCTGGACCTTCGTCACCGGCACCGCCGCCAAGCTGGGGCCCGCCCCGGTGGGCCTTGGCACCGCCGGCAACTACGCCGTCCTCGCCAAGACGGCGATCTCCACCGTCCCCGCCTCCACCGTCACCGGCAACGTCGCCCTCAGCCCGGCGGCGGCGAGCTTCATCACCGGCTTCTCGCTGGTGGCCGACTCGACCAACGTCTTCTCCACCTCGCCCCAGGTGGTCGGCAAGGTCTACGCCGCCAACTACGCGGTGCCCAGCCCCTCGAACCTCACCACCGCGATCAGCAACATGGAGAGCGCCTACACCGACGCGGCCAGCCGCCCGACCCCGGACTTCCTCGAGCTGGGCACCGGCAACCTCGGCGGCCTCACCCTCGCCCCCGGCCTCTACAAGTGGACCAGCACCGTCAGCATCCCCACCAACCTCACGATCTCCGGCGGCGCCAACGACGTCTGGATCCTCCAGACCTCCGGCGACCTCACCATGACCGCCGCGAAATCGATCACCCTCACCGGCGGCGCCCAGGCGAAGAACATCTTCTGGCAGGTCGCCGGCAAGGCGACGCTCGGAGCCGGCGCGCACTTCGAGGGGATCCTCCTGTGCAAGACCGAGATCATCCTCCAGACCGGCGCGACGATGAACGGCCGCGCGCTGGCCCAGACCCAGATCGCCCTCCAGCAGGCGACCGTCACCCAGCCCGCGCAGTAGCCCTGCGACTTCAGGCCGGCCGGGCGTTGGGGATGCTGACGTAAAGGGTGCTCCCCTCGCCCACCGTGCTCGTCGCCCAGATCTTCCCGCCGTGGGCCAGCACGATGCACTTCGAGATGTAGAGGCCCAGGCCCAACCCGCGCTGATCGTTCTTGTTCACCTGCCAGAACCGCTCGAACACCGCGTCGAGCATCGAGGCGGGAATCCCGGAGCCGGTGTCGCTCACCGACAGCCGCAGCTCGGCGCCCACCTGCTCCCCCCGAACGGAGATCACCCCTCCGGAGGGCGTGAACTTCAGCGCGTTGGTGATCAGGTTGGCGAGCACCTGCAGCAGCCGGCCGTGATCGAAGCTCGCCCCCAGCGTGCCCTTCACCGGCGGCCCCTCGAGGGTGACCCCCTTCTCCGCCGCGGCCTGGGCGAACGCATCCACCGCCTCGCCGATCAGCGCCGCCGCATCGCCGGGCTTGCCTTCGACCGCCAGCTTGCCGGCGTCGATGCTCACCACGTCGACCAGATCTCCAATCAGCCGGTTCATCCGCGCGACGTACCGCTGAATCCGGTTCGTCTTCGCCACCGTCCGGCGGCCATCGTCCGAGTCGGGGGCGTCCGCCGCCAGCGTCTCCGCGTTCAACACGATCCCGCTCAGCAGGTTGCGCAGGTCGTGGCTCACCATCCCGAGGAAGTCGTCCCGGTTGGCGAGCTTGTCGTCCGAGCGCGCCCGCTCGGTCAGCAGGTAGCGATCGGTCTTCTCCCGCTCCAGCGGCAGCAGAGCCGAGAGGGTGCGCGCCTGCTCTTCCCGCTCGCGGCGCAGCGTCTCGTCGGCGGCGTCGCGCTCGTCCTCCAGCACCTCGTCCTCCCGCGCGCGGGCGTTGACCACCTCCTGGCTGGGCCGGGCGGTGGCCAACTTCTCGTCGGCCTTGTCGCGCGCGGTGTCGAGCACCTCGTCCGCCTGCTGCCGGGCGCGCTCGACCAGCTCGTCGGCGTTCCCCTGCACGTCCGTGCGCTGCTCGGCGATCGCCTGGTCGGTGTTCCTGCGCTCCTTGCGCAGGCTCTCGTCGGTCTGGTCCCGCTCGGGTCGCGGCTTCTGGCTCATCGGGCTCTCCTAGAGGAAGCGGATGATCTCTTCGGCCATCCGCTCGATCGGCGCCTGGCCCGCCGACAAGCCGGCTTCCATTACCACCCGCGGCATTCCGTACACCACGCACGAGCTCTCGGACTCGGTGAGGACCAGCCCCCCCGCCACACCAATCGCGCGCGCGCCGGCCAGCCCGTCGTCCCCCATCCCGGTCAGCACCACCCCCAGGGTGTGGGCCCCGGCCACCTCCGCCGCGGTCTGGAAGAGGACGTCGACCGCGGGCCGATGCAGCGCCTCGACCGGAAACACGTCCAGCTTGCACTGCAGCCCGCCGGCCCTGCGGATCAGCTTCAGGTGCCGGCCCGCGCGGGCGACGATCACCCGCCCCACCTTCAGCTCCAGCCCCTCGGCGGCCTCGAGCACCTCGAGCGCGCAGATCTCGTCCAGCCGCCTGGCCAGCGCCGCGGTGTAGCCAGGCGGAATGTGGAGCACCAGCGCCACCGCCACCGGAAAATTGGCCGGCAGCGCCGCCATCAGGTGGGTCAGCGCCTGCGGCCCCCCGGTCGAGGCGCCGATCACCACCAACTCCCGGGTGGTGCTCAGCTTCGACAGCGTGACCGGGCCCGCCACCGCCACCGCCTCCGCCGCGGTGCGCAGGGGCGACAGCGCCGCCGCCCTCACCACCTCGACCAGCTTGTCCCCAATCTCGTACAGCTGCGAGACCGCCAGCGCGGTCGGCTTGTGCACCACCTCGAAGGCGCCCTCCTGGAGCGCCGCCATCCCGAGCATGCTGTCGCTGTCGGACATGCTGACCACCACCACCCGCGGCGCCGGCTTGCCCGCCAGCGCCCTCAACACCCCCAGCCCGTCGAGGTTCGGCATCACCAGGTCGAGGGTGATCACGTCGGGCGAAAGCGCGCTGATCATCTCCAGCGCCTCCAGCCCGTCGTGCGCGATGCCGACCACCTCGAGCCCCGCCGCGCTCAGGCACTCGCGCAACACCTTGCGGGCGAACGCCGAGTCGTCGACCACCAGCACCTTGATCGGCGCCGCGGCCATCAGGCCGACTTCCGGTAGAAGAAGGCGCCCGCGCGCTCGACCGAGTCCAGCGAAGTCCCCAGCGGCGTCAATGACTCGGAGGCGCCGACGAGCAGCAGCCCGCCGGGCTTCAGCGCCGCGGTCAGCTGATCCACCACCCGGCAGGTGGTCAGGTCGCCAAAGTAGATCAGCACGTTGCGGCACAAGATGGCGTCGAACTGGCCGAGCGCTTCGATCTCGGCGAAGTCGACCAGGTTGACCCTCCGCCACGCGATCGCCTCGCGCAGCGCGGCCGAGATCCGGTGCCTGGTGCCCTCGCGCTCGAGCCAGCGGTCGGCGATCGTGCCCGCCACCGCGCGCAGGGCGCGGCCCCCATAGAGGCCCTGGCGGGCGTGCTCCAGCAGGGGCCGGCTCAGATCGGTGGCGACCAGCTCGACCTTCCCCAGCAGCGCTCGTTCGCCCAGCAGCATCCCCAGGGTGTACGGCTCTTCTCCGGACGCGGCGGCCGCGCACCAGACCCTCGGCCGCGCTCCCGCCTCGACCATCGGAGCGAGGAAGGTGTCGACCAGCAGGCGCAGCGGCTGATCCTCTCGGAAGAAATACGTCTCGTGGTTCACCAGTGTCTCGACCAACCGGTCGAGCTCCTCCCCGCCCTTCGGGTCGTAGCGGAGGAAGTAGTAGTAGTCGAGCAGCGAGTCGAGCCCCAGCTCACGGGCCCGCGGTGACAGCGCGGACGCCAACCGCTCCAGGTGGGCCTGGCGGTAGTGCAGCCCGCTGCGCGCCTCGATCAGCCGGCTGAGGATCGAGAACACCGGCAGCTGCAACGGCAGCGGATTGCCCATCTGGGCCTCAGCCCTCCAGCGCGGCGGCGGCGAGGCGACGCACTTGATAGTCCGGATCCCGCGCCACCGAGTCCGAGAGGGCCGCCCGCGCCTTCGAGGACGCCCGCGCGTCCAGCACCGCGGCAGCC
>JAGSPQ010000548.1 GCA_018262385.1 Myxococcaceae bacterium
ACCGGCAAGGGCACCAGCTCGCGGGTGAATCCGACCCAGCTGCGCGAGGCGCTCGGAGCGGTGCGCGGCACCGTCGGCGAGACCGACTTCGTCGAGACGCTGAACATCCTGGTCGGGCTGATGGAGATGAACCGCAAGGAGTTCCGCGGTCACTCGGCCCAGGTCGCCCGCCAGTCGGTGCTGATCGGCCGGCGCATGGCGCTCTCGCCGCGCGACGTCGCGCACATCTCGATCGCCGCCTACCTCCACGATCTGGGCAAGCGGCCCGACAAGCACTTCACCCTCACCGCGATCGCCAGGAGCGCCGAGCTGAAGGCGGACGCGAAGCGCTACATCCGCGCGCCGATCAAGCTGTTCGAGACGGTGCACCTGCACGGCGGGGTCAACACCGTGCTGGCCCAGCTGTACGAGGCCTTCGATGGCAGCGGCGTGCCCCAGGGGGTGAAGGGGGAAGACATCTCGGCCGGCGCACGGATCATCGCGGCGGTCGACGCGTTCCTCGATCTGACCCGCAACCCGGCCAACCCGTTCGGCCGGCCGCTGACCAAGGACGAGGCGCTCGACCACCTGCGCGAAGAAGGCGGCAAGCTCTACGACCCGGTGGTGGTCGAGACCATCGCCCACCTGCAGAGCGGCGATCTGCTGCGGCAGCGGGTCGACACCGACGGGCGGATGGTGGTCGTCGCCGACCCCGATGAAGCGGTGCGCACCGACTTGAACGACGCGCTCAACAAGATCGGGCTGGTGGTCCACACCGTGACCAAGCTCGACGGGGTGATCGACGCGGTGCTGGCCGGCGAAGCGGACACCCTGGTGGTCGGCCTCGCCTACGGGGTGCAGGACCTGGTCAACCTGGCGGGGTTCGTGCGCGCGCGGCCGGAGAGCGCCTCGCTGCCGATTCTGGTGGTGGGCGAGCCGACCGATCCGCAGACGCGCGACCGGCTGGCGAACGTCGGGATCTCGGCCTTCGTCCCCAGCCCCATCAACCCGGACGAGGCGGCCAACTTCGTCAAGGGCCTGTACGTCGACCGGATCGAGAACGGCGGGCCCGGCCACACGGTGCGGGGGAGCTTCGATGAGCTCGCCGCCTCGGAGCTGGCGAAGCTGCTCGGCAAGGGGCGCAAGACCGGCCGGCTGCTGGTGCGCAACGGACCGCAGGAAGGGTACCTCCACATCGAGCGGGGCCGCGCGGTGTTCGCCAGCTTCGCGGGCAAGAGCGGAGAGAGCGCGGTCTCGGGCCTGCTGTCGCTGCCCCAGGCGGAGTTCTCGTGGGAGCCCGAGACGCTGCTCACCGAGCCCCCGCACGCCGACAAGGATCTCGAGGTGATCGCGCGGGAAGTGGAGCACGCGGCGGCGAGCGACGGCGCGTAGCCCGCCTTTAGCCCGGCAGCTGCAGCTTCAGGCCGAACAGCGCGCGGGTGTTCTGGGCGCAGCGCAGCGCCACCTCGTCGGGATCGCGGTGGTGCAGCTGGGCGACCTTCGCCGCGGTGAGGGCCACGAAGCTCGGCTCGTTCTTCTTTCCCCGGTGCGGAATCGGAGCGAGGAACGGGCTGTCGGTCTCCACCAGCAGCCGATCGAGCGGGGTGAACGCGACCGCCGCCTGCAGCGCCTCGGTCTTCTTGTAGGTGACGACGCCCGAGACCGAGAGGTGAAAGCCGAGCTCGAGGTACCGGCGCGCATCGTCGGTGTCGCCGGTGAAGCAGTGGATCTGCCCGCGCGACATCCCCTCGCTCTCGAGGATCTCGGCGCACTGCGCGTGCGCGTCCCGCACGTGGATCACCACCGGCTTGCCGAGCGTCTTCGCCAGCTGGCACTGGCGGCGGAAGCACTCGGCCTGCACCTGCGGCGGCGAGTGGTTGTAATAGAAGTCGAGGCCGGTCTCGCCCACCGCGCACACCTGGGGCAGCGCGCACAACCGCTCGAGCGTGGTCCAGTCGTCGGCGGTCGCCTTCGCCGCGTCGTGGGGGTGGATCCCCATCGTGGGAGTGAGGAACTCCGGGTGCGCCGCGGCCACCTCGATCGCATTGCCGAAGTCGCCCGGCCGCTGCAGCAGCCCGACCACGATCGCGTGCGCCAGCCCGGCGTCCTTCGCGCGCTGCACCACCTCGGCCGAGGAGGGGAAGTCTTTGCTCTCGAGGTGGCAGTGGGCGTCGATCAGGATCATGGGGGCGGGGCTTCGGATAACAGCGCCTCGAGCTCGGCGCGCGCTTCCGGGGACGAGAACGCGAGCCCTTCGAGCAGGAGCCGGCCCCCGGGCAGCCGCCACAGCCCTTCGGCGAGGTCGAGCTTCAGATCGTCCGACAGGTTGGGCTCGGCGAGCACCGCCTGCAGCGCGGCCATGGCCGCCACGTCTCCCAGCCGGCCGAGGCCCCGGGCGGCGGCGCCCCGGGCGAGGTCGGCCGGATCTTTGAGGATCTGCTCGAGCCGCGCGCGCGCGCCGGGCGCCTTCACTTCTCCCAGCAGCTCGATCGCCATCGCGCGATCCACGCTCCAGGTGCGGGCCGCGCGCTTGAACAGGTGGCCGGCGGCGCTCGGATCCCCCAGCTTCACCAGCGCGGCGGCGACCTGGGTGCGGTCGAAGGCGGGCAGGAACCAGCGGGCGAACAGGCGCTGCAGCGCCGGCAGCGCCTCTTTGTCTCCCAGCTCGGCGATCGCCGACACCGCCCGGAAGCGCAGCTCGTTGTCGCCCAGCGCCTCGACCAGCACCTCGAGCCCCGACGAGTGCTTGAGCCCCGCCATCCCGCGCGCCGCCTCGAAGCGCACCGAGAGGAGCTCGTCGCGCATCGCCTGGGCGAGGGCGCCGCGCGCGCTGGGCCGGCCGAGATCGGCGAGCCGCCCGGTGGCCTCGATGCGCAGCTGGGCGTCCTTGTCGGTCAGGTGGCGGATCAGCAGCGCCTCGGCCTCTTCGGGAGGAAGGATCAGCGCGGCCAGCGCCACCCCGCCGCACCGCACCTCGGACTGCGCGTCGGCCAGCAGCCGCACCAGCGCGGGGCCGAACTCGGGGCGCAGGTCGCGGGCCACCTCGGCGGCCAGATCGCACAGCGCGTCGACCGCCTCGGCGCGCAGGGCGGGGGTCTTCTCGTTCTCCAGCTTGAAGAGCGCGGTGTCCCGCGCGGTGCGCCAATCCGAGGTCACTTCACGTCCGCGCCGGGGGGCAGCGCGCCGGGGTCGAGCAGCACCAGCTCTTTGCCGCCCGGGCCGGCGGTGAGGATCATCCCCCGGCTCTCGATGCCCTTGAGCGCGCGGGGCTTGAGGTTCGCCACCACCACCACGTTCTTTCCGATCACCGCCTCGGCGCTGTAGGCCTCGGCGATTCCGGACACGATCGTCCGCGGGGTGCCTTCGCCCAGGTCGACCGTCAGCTGCAGCAACTTGTCGGCCTTGGGGACCTTCACGCAGGCCAGCACCTTGCCGACCTTCAGCTGCACCCTGGCGAAGTCGGCGAATTCGATCTCGGGCGAGGGGGCAGCGGCGGGCCCGGGCGGCGCGGCCACCGGGGCGGCGACGGCGGGCGCGGCGGGTTCTGCCTGGATCAAGGTGGCCACCTGGGTCTCTTCCATCCGGTTGATCAGCGGGGTCGGGTCTCCGATCGGCCGGGCGCGATCGAGCAGCGGGTACTTCGCGCTCTCCAGCGCCGCGTAGGTCAGCCTCGGCGCGTTGAGCTGGGTGAAGAGCGCCGTGCCCAGCCTCGGCACCACCGGCTCGAGCAGCGCGGCGACGAGGTAGGCGATCTCGGCCGCATCCGACAGCGCCGCCCGCGCACCCTCCAGATCGGTCTTCTTCTTCTTCCAGGGCTCGTGCTTGGTGAGGAACTGGTTCGCCGACTGGCCGATCTCGAGGATCACCTTCATCCCCGCGCGGTAGTCGAACCGGCGGAACGCGTCGCGCACCTCGGGGACCCGGGCGAGCGCCGCCTCGACCAGCTGCTGGCCTTCGCCCTCGCCCGCCGGAGCCAGCCGCTTGCCGGTGTCGGGGTTCGCCAGCAGCGACAGGGTGCGGTTGGCGAGGTTGCCCAGGTTGTTGACCAGCTCGGCGTTCACCCGCTGCCGGAACTCGGTGAGGCTGAAGTCGAGGTCCTCGGCG
>JAGSPQ010000549.1 GCA_018262385.1 Myxococcaceae bacterium
TTCAGGTGGTGGCCGCGGGCCTGCTGGCGCTGCTGCGGCGGAGAATGCGCGCTCGCCGGTAGCCCCGCGGCGGGACTCCGCGTTGACTTGCGGCGAGCTTGCGGACGTAAGCGGAGCGATACAGTCGGGCGAGCTGGGAGGTGGTCGGAGTCGAAGCGGATGCGCCCGATCCCGGCGTGCAGGCAGGCCGAGGCGACGGACGACGGACGAACGCACAGGTGCCAGGCGCGGGCGGGTTCACGAAGCGTGGGTTGGCTCTTGACGGTGAGGGGCCGGGGCGCGGCTCCGGCGGGTTTCTTCTGTGCCTGTGCAGCGCCAACCACATCCCGATGTGGTCAGCGCTGCACAGCCAGTCGACCAGCGCCGCCAGAAGCAGAGGTGACCCCCAGCGATCTCCGACCTCCATCCGCCAATGCCCGAGGGCGCAAGGCCCGACCGCCGAGGTTGGGCCCTCGCACCGCGATCGCCTTCCGGCTCGCCGAGACGGCGCGCCGCCGGTTGCGACCTCGACGGTCCGTTTCCGAACTCGACTTCGTCCTCAGAAACCGGGCCTCCGCGCCCCTTGAAAGAAACTCGCGGCGGCTACTTCAGCGCGTTCGCCGCTTCGCGCGCGCCCTTCTCCATCTCCTGGGTCGAGACGTCCTTCACGTGGGTGCTGATCGACCAGGTGTTGCCGAACCGATCATCGCTCCGGCACTGGTGGCGCGTTTGAAGAGCTGATCGGCGTTCTCCACGTTGAGCTGCATCGTAAATGGCGTGGCCCCGAGCGTCTTCGCGCTCTTCAGGTTCCCGGTCGCCTCGTCAGAACCGTGAACTGATTCGAGCAGGTCAGCCGCGCGACTGAAGCTCGCTGCCGAGCATCGCCGCGCCGACCACGCCGCTGTCGTCTCCGAGCGCGGCGAAGGCGATCTTCAGCCCCACCCGGCTGGCGGCGAGCGCGCGCGTCTCGATCGTCTTCACGATCCGCTCGTACAGCTTCGGGCAGCGCATCAGCACCCCGCCGCCGAGGACCACCATCCCCGGATTGAGCGCGGTGACCTGGTTGGCCACCACCAGCGCGAGCGACGAGGACGCGAAGTCCCACAGCCGAAGCGCCTCGACGTTGCCGGCGTGGGCCTGCACCTCGAGCTCCGCCGCGCCACCCTCCAACCCCGACTCGGCCATCCACGCGGCGAGGTTCACTCCGCCGGCGTAGGCCTCGATGCAGCCGTACTCGCCGCAGCCGCACAGCCGGCCGCCCTCGAACTTCACCTTCACGTGGCCGATCTCGCCGGCGACTCCGCGCGCGCCGAGCACCAGCCGGCCGGACGCGATCGTCGCGCCGCCGATTCCCGAGCCGACGAAGCAGGTGAAGGTGTCGGTCTCTTCCCGCGCGGCGCCGACCCGGAACTCGCCCCACGCCGCCGCCTTCAGATCGTTGACCACCGCCACCGGGCGGCCGAGCTTCGCCGCCAGCAGCAGCCCGAACGGCACCTCGCGCCAGCCGAGGTTCGGCGCGACCGATACCACGTCGCCGCGCAGCTGCCCGGCCACCGCGACTCCGCACGAGAGGCGGCCGACCACCCCGGCCAGCTTCGTCGCCTCGTCGGTCGCGCGGGCGATCGACGCCACCACCGCCTCGGGCGACTTGTCGGTGTGGACGCCCTTGACGGTGGCGGTCACCACCCCGCTCTCGCGATCGACCACCGCGGCACGCACGTTGGTGCCGCCGAGGTCGACTCCGAGGGCGAGCTGGTTCACCACGCCTTGAGCTCCTCCGCGAACCGGCCGAGAAAGGAAGAGAGGTTCTTCTTCGCCGCTTCGTCGATCAACGCGCCGCTGGCGTCGAACGCCTGGTCGGCGTGCGACATCCCGAACGCGAGGCCGGGCAGCACCCAGGCGGCGACCCCGACCGAGAGGATCTGCCGCACCTGCAGCTGCGCCTGGAACGTCCCCGCCGAGCCGGGAGTGGCGCCCATGTGCGCGGTGAGCTTCCCCTTGAACGGGTTGGTCGGCGGCGGCCGCGAGGCCCAGTCGATCACGTTCTTCAGCACGCCCGGAATCCCGTAGTTGTACTCGGGGGTGACGATCAGCACCGCCGACGCCTTGTGGATCCGCGCCTTCAGATCGGCGACCCCGGAAGGGATCTCCTTCTGCAGCACGTCGTCGTTGAAGACCGGGATGTTCGCCGCGAAGAGATCGAACACGTCGACCTCCACGCCCAGCGCCTGCAGCTGCGGCGCCGCCACCGCGAGCAGCTTCTTGTTCCACGAGCCGGCGCGAAGCGAAGCAGCGAAAGCCAGGACGGAAGGGTTGTTCACGCGCCCAGCTCCTTCTTCGCCTGCTCGATCGTCCCGTCGATCAGCTTCTGGATCTCGGCCAGCCGTTCCTTTGTGGTCGCCTCGTACCGCACCACCAGCAGCGGGGTGGTGTTCGACGCCCGGATCAAGCCCCACCCATCCGGCCAGGTGGCGCGCACGCCGTCGATCTCGATCAGGTTCAGCCCCTTCTTCCGCAGCAGCTCGGTGCAGTGCTTCACCAGCGCGAACTTCTTCTCTTCGACCGTGTCGACCCGCAGCTCGGGCGAGCTGTAGGTGACCGGCACGTCGGCCAGCTGCGCCGACAGCGGGGCCTTCTCGTGGGTGAGGATCTCGAGCAGGCGCGCGGTGGTGTAGGTCGCGTCGTCGAAGCCGAAGAAGCGATGCTTGTAGAAGATGTGGCCGCTCATCTCGCCGGCCAGCGCGGCGTGCGACTCCTTCATCTTCGCCTTGATCAGCGAGTGGCCGGTCTTCCACATGATCGGCTTGCCGCCGTGCTTCGCCACGTCGTCGTAGAGGGTGAAGCTGCACTTCACCTCGCCGACGATCGCCGCGCCCGGCTGCTCCTTGAGGACGTGCCGCGAGAGCAGGATCATCAGCTTGTCGCCCCAGATGATCTCGCCGTGCTCGTCGACCACTCCGATCCGATCGGCGTCGCCGTCGTAGGCGACTCCGACTTCGGCTTTGTGCTTCTTCACCGCCGCGATCAGGAACTCGAGGTTCTTCGCCACGGTCGGATCCGCGTGGTGGTTGGGGAACCGGCCGTCTGGATCGCAGAACAGCTCGACCACGTCGTAGCCCATCGACTTCAGCAGCGGGACCGCGGTGATGCCGCCCACCCCGTTGCCCGCGTCGACCACCACCTTCATCCCCTTCCGGCCGACCTTCACCGTCGACTTGCAGAAGTGGAGGTAGGGAGTGACGACGTCGAACTGGGTGACGTTGCCCTGGCGATCCGACTTCTCGTAGTCGCCCGCCTCGATCAGCTTGCGCAGCTCTTGAATCGTCTCACCGTAGAAGGTGGTGTTGCCGGTGCCCATCTTGAACCCGTTGTATTGGGACGGGTTGTGGCTGCCGGTGATCATCGCCAGGCCGTCGACCGGTAGGGTGTTGGCGGCGAAGTACACGCACGGGGTCGGCACCACCCCCACGTCGATCACGTGGATCCCGGTCGAGGTCGCCCCCCGGATGAACAGCTCGTTGTATTTCGACGAGCTGATTCGGGCGTCCCGGCCGACCACGATCGTCGCCCCGCCCTTGCGCTTGACCATCGTGGCCAGGCCCCGGCCGAGCTGCTCGACCACCTCGTCGGTGAGGTCTTCGTCGACGATTCCGCGCACGTCGTACTCGCGAAAGATCTGAGTGTTCATGGCTTTGGCATCTATCACGGCCACCCCGGGCTCAGATCAACCCCAAGAGATTCTTGACGCGCCCATTAGGTGAGGCACTTTGGGCGACTCATTGGTCCCAGGGAGGGGCTCTTTCTTGAAAAACACTCTTCAGTCGTTGATGGGCGCGTCCGTTCTCGTTGCGGCACTCTCGATGGTCGCCTGTGGCAGCGGCGGTACCGGGGGTACCGGCGGCGGCAGCGGCGGCGGCACCGGAGGCAGCGACGGCGGCACTGCCGGTGGCGCGGGCGGCGGCACCGCCGGTGGCGCAGGCGGCGGCACTGCCGGTGGCGCGGGCGGCGGCACCGCCGGTGGCGCGGGCGGCGGCACCGCCGGTGGCGCGGGCGGCGGCACCGCCGGTGGCGCGGGCGGCGGCACCGCCGGTGGCGCGGGCGGC
>JAGSPQ010000550.1 GCA_018262385.1 Myxococcaceae bacterium
GCGCGCTGGGCCGGGCCACCGTCGCTGGGGCGCTCAGCTCCGCCGGCGGATCAGCGACCGCGGCACTGAGCCGCATCTGAAGCCAGGACTTCACCAGCAGCGCGACGGTGCGCGGCAGGGCCGGGCAATCCGCGTCGGTCGGCTTGAGCCGCCGAGCTCCGCGCACCACCCCTTCCGGGTTGGTCAGTCGCAGCAGCACCGCCTCGCCCTCGCGCTGCATCGAGACCACCCATCCCGACGCGTCTGCGGCCGAGGCGACCTGCACCTGCTGCTCGGTCAGCGCCCGGCCAATCGTGCCGCCCAGCTCGCAGCGCAAGCCGGGCTCGAGCTGCAGCCGCACGGCCTGAGGCTCGGAACTGGCCAGGAGCGCAATCGCGAGGACAGGGCTCAGCCAAAGCGACATGGGTGAGGTTCTATCGTGTTCACCGCGCTCGGCTCGCGCAGCTCGAAGCCTGAGCCTCAGTACGGCAGCGCGTACTTGTCGGTCGCGACGTACACCGCCAGCCGGTGGGTGGTCTGCTTGCGGCCTTCCTTCACGTGCACGATCGCGCTGGTGCTGCCCCGGTTCTGGCCGGTGAAGGTCACCTTGCGGCCGTTGCGGCTCACGTCGACCACCCGGGGATCCGACAGCACCACCTTGGTCACGTTCGCCGGCAGCTCGACCGTCGTGCTGTAGCCCACTGGCATGTTGACCCGCTTGTCGCCCGCGATCGCGGCCATCGAAACCAACCCACACATCAGAGCCAGGACTCGCATGTGCACCGCAATGATCAAGATGCGCGCCAAGTGCAGAAGGCCGGGATCCCGCGCGGTTGAGCGGAGCCAACCGGCGATCTGCTCTGGACACCTTCAGTCCACTGGTGCGGTGTCACTCCAGAGTTTCAGTGCTGTTGGCTGCCTTTACGGCCCGAGGAACCGGCGCCACACGCCGTACTTGCCGATCGCGTAGAGCGCCCGCACCCCGTCCTTCCAGCCGATCTTCTTCCCCTCTTCGTAGGTGCGGCCGAAGTAGTTGATCGGCACCTCGAAGACCCGCACGTTGGCCCGGCCGACCTTCGCCGCCAGCTCCGGCTCGATCCCGAACCGGGTCTCTTCGAGGGTCATCGACACCAGCACCTCGCGGCGGAACGCCTTGTAGCAAGTCTCCATGTCGGTGAGGTTCAGCCCCGAGGTCATGTTCGACAGCAGCGTCAGGCCCGAGTTCATCACCGCGTGCCAGAAGTACAGCACCCGCCGGGTGTCGCCGATGAAGCGGCTGCCGAACACCACGTCGGCCACCCCGTCCCGGATCGGCGCAATCACCTTGAGGATGTCGTTCGGGTCGTACTCGAGGTCGGCGTCCTGGACGATCACGATCGCCCCGGTCGATGCCTCGAAGCCGCGCCGGATCGCCGCCCCCTTGCCGCTGTTCTTCTCCTGCAGCAGGACCTTCAGGGTGTTGAGGTTGCGCGGCGTCGCCCCGGTGAGCCCCTTCAGGCCCTCGCGCTGCAGGCGCTCGAGCACCTCGCGCGAGCCGTCCCTGCTGCAGTCGTCGATCACCACCAGCTCTTTGGGGAAGTCGACGGCGACCACCCGCCGGAGGATCTCCTCCAGCGTCGCCACTTCGTCGAAGACCGGGATGACGACCGAGACCACTGCTTCCACTGTTCTGGCTCCTTCACCGCCTGCGGCGCGATCGACGGCGTTGAGTGTGCCCTTAGCAACGCAGTGCGCTACCGTCCACGCCGGCTTGCCCGTCACCTCGCACACCGAAACTGTTGGCGGCTCCCGCCGTACGGGCGAGGCGATCGTCTGCCCGCAGTGCGCGAAGGTGATCGACACCGAGCCGAACTTCTGCCCGGCCTGCGGGGTAGATCTGCGCGGCCTCTCGCCCACCTCCAACACCCTCTCCGGCCACCTGTCGGGGACGCTGATCGACGATCGCTACAAGATCCTCGAGAAGCTCGGCGAGGGCGGGATGGGCGCGGTCTACAAGGTCGAGCACGTGCGGATGGGGAAGATCCTCGCGCTGAAGATCCTCCGCCCCGACTCGGCGCTCGACAAGGGCCTCAAAGCCCGCTTCATGCAGGAAGCGCGGGTGGTCGCGAAGCTCTCGCACACCAACACCGTGCAGGTCTTCGACTCGGGCGAGCTGCAGGACGGCGGGCTCTACATCGCGATGGAGTACCTGCCCGGCCGCGACCTCTCGTGGCACCTGCGCTCGCGCGGGGCGCTGACCGAAGAGAAGGCGATCGGAGTGGCGATCCAGGTGCTCGGCTCGCTGGAGGAAGCGCACGCGCTCGGCATCGTCCACCGCGATCTGAAGCCGGCGAACATCATGCTGGTGCGGCGCAAGGGTGCCGACGACCAGGTGAAGCTGCTCGACTTCGGGATCGCCAAGCTGCTCGAGGCCGAGGGCCGCAAGTCGATCACCAACACCGGCACCACCGGGATCCACGAGTTCATCGGCACCCCGGCGTACATGTCCCCCGAGCAGGGCAAGGGCGACCCGCTCGACGCGCGCACCGACCTCTACTCGCTGGGCGCGGTGCTGTTCGAGCTGGTCACCGGCCGCTGCGTCTTCGTCGGCCGCTCGCCGATGGAAGTGGTGACGATGCACATGACCACCGTCGCGCCACGGGTGACCGACATCACCCCCGACAAGCCGGTCAGCGGCGGCTTCGAGGCGGTGCTGCGCAAGGCGCTCTGCAAGGATCCCGACGAGCGCTTCTCGAGCGCCGAGCAGATGCGGATCGCGCTCGAGAAGGTGCGGCGCGACATGGGCGCGCTGCCCAACGACTTCACTCCGCTGCCCGAAGAGCTGACCGGGAAGATGGCCAGCCGCGCCGACTTCGATCACTTCGAGCGCAACTTGAAGGCCCAGCGCTACCTCGCGCCGCTGGCCGCGCTGCTGGTGATGCTCGCGATCGGGCTGGCAGGCTGGGCGTGGTACCAGTCGACCCACAAGCCGAGCGGGCGGTTCTCGGCCGAGGTCGAGCCGAACAACGAGCCCAACTTCGCCACCCCGATCAGCGTCGACACCGACGTGAAGGGCGCGATCAACGCCGTCGCCGAAGGCGAGAAGAACGATCGCGATCTCTACGTGGTCGACGTGCCGGCCGGCCCCATCCGGGTCACCTTGAGCGGCGTGAAGGACTTGAACCTCTTCGTCGAACTGCTGCAGCCCAACCGCGCCAACCACCTCGACTCGGTGGTGATGGTGGACGACGTGGGGGTGGGCCACCCCGAGCGGCTCGACGCGGTGCAGCTGCGCGCCGGCCCGCTCTACCTGCGGGTGGAGGAAGGGCCGTTCTTCGAAGAGCCCAACCGCCCGCCGCGCGAGACGGCGCTGGTCCCCTACCCGCTGCGGGTCGAGCCGATGCCCGGCGGGCCGTTCGAGGAAGAGCCGAACGACTCGATCTCGACCGCCCAGGACTGCCCGCTGACCCGCAGCCTGACCGGCTTCACCGGCCCCCAGGTCGAGTACCCGGATCGGGCGATCACCCCGATGTCGTCGGTCGACAACTTCCGGGTCGGCGTCTCGGGCGAGAACGAGAAGGTGGCGGTGATGGTGGTGCCTCCGCCGGCGGGCAAGCTGCTGGTGATCGACGGCGTCGCGCTCGAGACCTGGCAGGCGAAGAAGGCCTCGGCGACCACTCCGGCGGCGAAGGCGATCGCCCCGCCCCGCCCGGTGGTGGTGGAAGGCAAGCCCGAGCTGGTGGTGCTGTCGGCGGCGGGCGGAAGGCGGCTGGTGCGGATCCAGTCGGGCGAGGGCTCCGAGCCGGGCAGCGCGTACCGCTTCACCTTCCTCACCAGCGACAGCAACGGGCTGGCAGGGGTGCTGGATCTGGCCCGCAGCCTCGAGCAGGAGCAGCGCGGCCCCGAGCGGCTTCGGGTGCTCGAGCTGGCGGCCAACGCCTTCGCCGATTCCCCGCAGGCGCTCGAGCTTCGGCAGCTGCTGCGCTGAACGCCCGCGCTCCCTCTTCTCTCGGGAAAGAACGGCTACTCGCTCTCGGGCTCTTCCACCGGCTCCGACAGCCCGGCCAGGCGGGAGTAGAGCCTTCGCCGCGACACCCCGAGCAGCCGGGCAGCGGCGCTCTTG
>JAGSPQ010000029.1 GCA_018262385.1 Myxococcaceae bacterium
CCTTCCCCGCGGGCGATCCGCTGCAGCCGCGCCTCCCACTCGCCGGTCATCGCCGCGCTCTTCACCTCCGGGTCGACCACCGCGATCAGCCCCACCCCCCGCTCGGTCGCCTGCAGCGCCTTCCCGTCGCGCACCACGTAGCCGCGGGCGAGCAGCGTCTCGATGATGCTCGCGCGGGTGGCCGGCGTTCCCAGCCCGCTGTCTTTCATCGCCTCCGACAGCTCCTTCTCGTCGAGCGTCTTCCCCGCCGTCTCCATCGCGGTGAGCAGCGTCGCGTCGTTGAGCCGCGGCGGCGGCCGGGTCCGCTTCGGCACCGCCTTCGCCTCGAGCACCCGCTGCGGCTGATCCCGCTCGAGCCCCGAGGGCAGCAGCGCGTCGTCGCTCTCGCCCGGCGGCCGCGCCTCGCCGACGTCGAGCACCTTCCAGCCCAGCGCCTCGATCGCAGTGCCGTGGCTGCGGTACCCGTCGACCTGCGCGCCCTGGTGCACCTGGGTCACCACCACCGTCGCCGCCCAGACGAAGTCCGGGTGCCACGCCTGGAGCAGCCGCCGGCAGACCAGCCCGTACACCTTCTGCTCCGCGTCGCTCAGCGACCGCCCCGCCGCCGAGACCGCGGTGGGGATGATCGCGTGGTGGTCGCTGACCTTCGCGTCGTCGACGAAGCGCCGCGACAGCGGCCGCGTCCCGGTGCCTTCCGCCAGGTGCGCCTCGAACGGCGGGCGAATCGCCTCCACCACCGCGCCGAGCGTGCCCGCGACCTCGCTCGACAGGTGCCGGCTGTCGGTGCGCGGGTAGCTGAGCAGCTTGTGCTTCCCGTAGAGCGCCTGGGCGACCTCGAGCGTGCGCTGGGCCGAGAACCCGTAGAGCCGGTTGCAGTGCCGCTGCAGTTCGGTGAGGTCGTACAGCAGCGGCGGCGGCAGCTTCTTCGTCTGGGAAGTCACCGACGCGATCCGCGCCTGCCCCTGGAGCGCGCGCTCGACGATCGCCTTCGCTTCCTCGCCCGACGCGGGCAGGCGGGTCGGATGCGCGCCGTCTGAAGGGCGGAACCAGGTGCCGCGGTAGGAGGTGCCCTCGCGCGGCGAGAACGTGGCCACCACCTCGAGGTAGTCCTCGGGGACGAAGTCGCGAATCGCCAGTTCCCGCTCGACCAGCATCGCCAGCGTCGGGGTCTGCACCCGCCCGACCGACAGCGCCCCGTCGAGCGCGAGCCCGTACGCGCGCGAGAGGTTCATCCCCACCAGCCAGTCGGCGCGGCTGCGGCCGAGCGCGGCGTCGGCGAGCCGATCGAACTCCGAGGCGGGCCGCAGGCGGCGAAACCCTTCCCGGATCGCGCCGTCGGTGAGCGACGAGATCCACAGCCGTCGCACCGGCCGGCGACAGCCCGCGGCCTCGTAGATCAGCCGGAAGATCAGCTCGCCCTCGCGGCCGGCATCGGTGGCGCAGATCACCGACTCGACCTGCGGATCCGTCAGCACCCGCCGCACCACCTCGAACTGCGAGCGGGTCGAGTCGAGCACCGTCAGCGGCCAGCGCTCGGGGAGCATCGGCAGATCCTCGCGGCGCCAGCGCCTCCACTCGGGGCGAATGCCCTCGGGCTCGGCGAGGCCGACCAGGTGCCCGATCGCCCAGGTCACCACGTAGCCGTTGCCGCTCAGCGTCCCGTCCCCGCGCCGGGTCGCGCCGAGCACGGCCGCCAGATCGCGGCCGACGGACGGTTTCTCTGCGACGACGGCGATGGTCATTGGCGCGAGGACAGGTGTACCTCACTGGGGTGACACCTTCATCGCCGCCGCACGGCTGACGACCGCGGGCCCCGGGAGGTATGAAGCCGGTGGCTCCCCCGACCCATGAACCTCCGCTTTGCCCTCTCCATTCTGATCGTCGCGGCGTGCGATCCCCCGAAGCTTCCCCCCCAGCAAACGCCGCTCACCGGAACGTTGGTGCGCGATTGCTCCGGAGCTGCGCTTGCGGGGGTCGAGGTCATCGCGGCGCAGCTTCCGGTGAAATATGGCCGCCCGCTGATGAGCGACCTCCCCTACCGCGAG
The DNA here is from genome assembly GCA_018262385.1 of Myxococcaceae bacterium. Classification (GTDB taxonomy): domain Bacteria; phylum Myxococcota; class Myxococcia; order Myxococcales; family Myxococcaceae; genus JAGSPQ01. The sequence goes on from JAGSPQ010000029.1 coordinate 2,046, forward strand.
CTGCGCCGGGCGACCACCGACTCGGCCGGGAAGTTCGTGATCGAGTTCGATTCGTCCCAGGTCACCGGGCAGCAGAGCGTGAGCGCGGTGAGGGCGGACGGAGGGGTGGCAGTGTTGATCTCGGGGCCGCTGGGAACCGCGCCGCAGTACGACCCTCCCTTCGATCACCACGACCTGGGGCGCCTGTTGCTCGACGGCCAGGACTCCGCGGTCCGCCTCGAGCTCAAGCGGGACACCGGGTTTCCCCCTGGAAGCAGTGTGAACCTCGCTTTCTCGGGCGGCGACGAGCTGGTGGTGGAGACGATCTCGAGCCCGGACGCCGGCGTGGTCCTCGAGCGCAACTTTCGACTCATCACCAAGGTGCGCTGGGCTCAGGACTCCGGAATTCCGGACGACGCGTTTCAACTTTTCGTGCGAGCCACGCTGGTCGATGCCGCCCAGAGAGTGCTTCAGTCGACCAGCCAGACCGCCCGCTACTCAGAGTGCCAGACCCAGCCCCAGACGATCGTGTTGCAGTTCTGACGCGCGCGCACTGGCCACCCCGGACATTCCTCCAGAGGATCTTTGAAATGAAAACCATCAACGCGGTCGCGGCGCTTCTGTTCGGAGCGCTGGCGGCCTGTGTGCAGCCGACGCCGCCATGCGAGTGCCCGGAAAGGGACGCGGGCGCGCAGTGCGGCACCGACGCGGGGCCAGTCGACGCGGGGGCCGATGGGGGCTCGACCGCGCAGGACGCGCCGTACTCGCTTCGCTACGAGCTGCAGCTGGACACCGCGGATGCGTCGGTGACGCTCGCGGCGCTCCCGACCGTCTGGCAGTTCCGCGGCGCGAGCGGCCTCGAGCCCTACGACCACGCGCTGCCCTTCGACGTGAAGGGCGGACCCGATGGCGGCCGGGCCCGCGGCGAAGGGTGGACGGAGCTGCACCTGGTGGGCTCCGACGGCCCCGGCTTCGCGGCCCTTCGCCAGTGGGGCGCGGAGCTCAGCAAGGTCGCCGTCTGCGCTGACGACGGCACGCCCTGCGACGGCGAGCAGCGCTGGAAGCAGGGGGCGCCGCCGTTCCTGCTCACGGGCCGGGTGCTGGTGCGGACCCTCGACAGCGAAGTCGTGCTCGGCAAGTACACCTTCCACGAGGCGTGGCCCGTCAGCCGGCTGGGCGTCGAGACCGGCGACGGAGGGGTCGCCCAGGTGGTGTCCCTCACCCTCGCCACCCGAATGGGCACGCTCGAGTACAACGTCGACCATCCGCTGATCGCCGGGCTGAAGAGCGCCTACCCCACCGGCCGGTTCGACCCGGCGCAGCTGGACCTGACCGGCAGCGATCTGCGCCTGGGTCGGCCGGAAGGGCTCGGTTCGATGGAAGCCTCGCTGGACGAAGCCTGGGCCGCTCCCTCGCTGCGTGCGGTGAAGAAGGTGCACGCGCACAACGGGGACTACCTGCCAGCGCACAACTTCAAGCTCGAGATCGACGGAGTGATCTCCGGAGGCTTCAAAGAGGTCACCGGGCTCGAGCCCGAGCTGGAGGTGATCGAGTACAAGGACAGCCTCGACGCCATCGTCCACAAGCGCCCCGGCAGGGCGAAGTTCAAGAACCTGGTCTTGAAGCGCGGCCAGGATCCGGGGCGGGTGCTGAAAGGCAACTTCAACAGCTTCCCGCGGGGCGCGAAGCCGCGAAGGTCCGGCGCGGTGATCTCCCTGGATCGCAACGGGCAGCAGGTCCTTCGCTACAACTTCTTCGAGGCCTGGCCGTGCCGGTGGAAGGCCCCGGAGCTCAATTCGAACAGCGACACCTTCATCGTCGAGGAGCTCGAGCTCGCGGTGGACTACATCGAGCGGGGCTGAGCGGGACCCCGGCCCTCAGCGCGTCAACACCGCCGGCGGCGGGCGGCCGTGCTGGTCGAGCCATTCGAGCAGCGCCTTGATGCTTCCGGTCGCCAGCGCCATCGAGGTGTCCGCCGCCCCGTAATAGAGGTTGATCGTGTCCCCGTCCGCCCCGATGGTGAAGCCGCAGGGGAAGGCGACGTTGTCCACGTCCCCGGTTTTTTCGTACTCGGTCTGGGGCGCGAAGATCCACTCATCGCCCCGCAGCAGGCAGACCTCGGGCTTGTCGAGCGCGAACAGCGCCAGCCCCAGCCGGTAGAGCGAGCCGGCGCAGGTGTTCCGCACCCCGTGGTACAGCATCAGCCAGCCCCTCGGCGTCTCGATCAGCGGCGGAGAGAGCCCGATCTTGTTCGCGTCCCACCAGGAGCCCTTGCGCGCCCGCAGCATCATCTTGTGCTGGCCCCAGTTTTCGAGATCGGGGGAATACGAGATCCAGATGTGGGCGCCGTGATCGTTCACCGGCCGATGGATCATCGCGAAGTTGCCGTCGATCTTGTGCGGGAGCAGCGCCGCATCCTTGTCGTCGGGCTGCATCACCAGCCCCTTGCGCTCGAAGGTCTTGAAGTCCTTCGTCAGGGCCAGCGAGACGCCGGGGCCGGAGGTGCTGAAGGCGGTGTAGGCGATCGCGTACTGGCCCAGATCCGAAAGCCAGGTGATCCGCGGATCCTCGATTCCCCAGATCTCTTCGGGGTGATTCACCGGGTCGGGCGCGAGGGTCGGCTGGGCGTCGATGATCCACTCGTCGATCCCGTTCTTCGAGCGCGCCGCGGTCAGGTGCGACTGGCCGGTGCGATCTTCGACCCGCACCAGCAGCAGCGTGGTGCCGTCCTCCAGCCGGGTGGCGCCGGCGTTGAAGACGGTGTGGGCGGGGTACGGCCACATCTCGGCAGTGAGAATCGGGTTGCCGAGGTGGCGCTTGAAGAGCGTCTCGTAGCTGCGGCGAATCGGAGGGGTCGGGCTCATCGGGTCATCCCGGCCCCGTTCGGAGGCGCAGTAGGGCGGTGGGGCCAGACGATGCTGGCAGAGACGTGGCTCGGAGCGCTGCTGCCAAGGACGGCCCCCGCCCCCGCGTGGGCGGCGCGCAGCTCCTGCAGGGTGAGCAGGAACGAGAGCGTCGACTCGGCGCCCTGGTTCTGATTCACCCGATCCGCGTGGAGCCCATCGCGGCAGCCGCCGGTGCGCGCGTCATAGAGGGGTTGCTGCAGGTGGTTCTGGCCGAAGAACCAGCCGAACGCCTTGCGCGCCCGCTGCCACCAACGCGCATCGCCGCTGATCCGCAGCGCGTCGAGGCAGGCGGAGACCATCGCGCACGCCTCGACCGGTTGCTGGTCGTGCCTGGCCATCGCCTCGCCCCGTCGGAAGAAGCCGTTGGAGCCCACCGGCGCGAAGTAGCCGCCGGCGGTGGTCTGCACCTCGGCCAGCCACTCGAGCGAGCGCAAGCCCGCAGCGGTCATCTCGTCGTTCGCCAGCGCGCCGCCAGAGACGATCAGCGCCTGCGACAGCCGCGGGTTCGAGTAGGTCAGCTGGTCCTCGAACCAGGGCCAGCTGGGGCCCTGGGTGTCCCGGTAGAGCACCAGCAGCCGATCGGCGAGCTGGGCGCGGGTCGCCTCGACGGTGGTGTCGCCCTTGAAGGCGCGCAGGTACTCGCTGATTCCCAGCAGGGCGTAGGCCCAGGCGCGCGGGCTGCTGAAGGCCGAGACCGGGGGCAGCGCCGCGTGGAACAGATCTCCGGCCAGGCTCTGCCGCCCGGGGTCGGTCGATCGGCCAATGACCGCGCCGAGCGCCCACAGCGCCCGGCCCTGGCTGTCCTCGGAGCCGATCCGCTCGTTCCAGCCGCGGTTGTAGGTCATGAAGTTGCGAAACCGCCCGCTGGCCCGATCGAACCCATGGCTGACGAAGGCCAGGTACCGCGAGGCGAGCGCGCGCACCGACTTGCCGTCGAGCTCTCCGGCGTCTTCGATCAACGCCATCAGCAGCAGCGCCCGGGCGTTGTCGTCGAGGCAGTAGCCCTCGCTGTAGCGCGGGACGCTGAAGAAGGCGTGCTGGAGGATCCCGGTGTCGTCGGTCATCAGCCGCAGATGCTCGAGGTTGAGCTCCGGCAGATCGCCCGATCGGGTCGCGAGGGTCTTCGCCTGGAAGCGGGTCCTCAGCCGCGCGGCCTGATCGACCCGCGCCCGCTCGAAGCTCTTCACATATTGGTGAGCGACCGCCGGCCACCGCATCGCCTTTCCCCAGGCCGCGGCGCGCTGTCGCATCGCCAGCCGCCGGGGCTCGTCGCCGAGCAGGCCGATCACTTCCTGCGCGATCGCCGCCGGATCTCTCGCGGGGACCAGGATCCCGCGGCCGTCGGCGAGCAGCTCGGTGGCGTAGACGTAGGGGGTGGAGATCACCGCTTTGCCAGAGCCGATCGCATAGGCCAGGGTCCCGGAAGTGATCTGCTCGGCGTTCAGGTACGGGGTGATGTAGATGTCGGCCGCGCCGAGAAAGTCGGTCAGCTCGTCGATGCTGACGAACCGGTTGTGGAAGATCACGTTCGAGTCGACGCCCAGCTCCTGGGCCCGGCTCTCGAGCTGCAGCCGGTAGGTGTCGCCGTGGCGCAGCACGTGGGGGTGGGTGGCGCCGAGCACCACGTAGACGGTGTCGGGGAACTTCTCGAGAATCGCGGGCAGCGCCTCGATCGCGTACTCGATTCCCTTGTCGGGGGAGAGCAGGCCGAAGGTGAGGATCACCGACTTGCCGTGAACTCCCAGCCGATCCTTGCTGTCGCTCTCGAACGGCACGGTCGGAATCCCGTGGGGGATGAGGTCGATCTTCTCCACCGGCACGCCGTGGACCTCGGTCAACAGCTTCGCGCCGTAGGCGCTCATCACCACCAGCCGCTCGGACAGCCGGGTCAGCTCGTCCATCGAGGCCCGCTGCGCCGGGTCGGGGTTGCGCAGCACGGTGTGGAGGGTGGTGACGATCGGCATCCGCAGCTCTCGCAGCAGCGACAGCACGTGCGCGCCGGCCTTGCCGCCGAAGATCCCGTATTCGTGCTGAACGCTCAACACGTCGACGGTGTTCACGTTCAGGAAGTCGGCGGCGCGGCGGTAGGAAGCCAGATCGGCGTCGGCCAGCTGAAAGCGGACCGGGTCGGGGTACTCGTAGCGCTGGTCGCCGTCGTTCATCGCGAGGACGAAGCAATCGAGGCCGGTGAACTCGGTCGCGATCGCGTTGCGCAGGTCGGTGGTGAACGTCGCGATGCCGCATTGCCGTGGGGTGTGATTGCCGAGCATCGCGATCCGGCGAAAGGGGCCCGCGGGGTTGATGGTGTCGATGGCGAAGTCCTCCAGAGGGGGGCGGCGGTGCACTGATCAGGCCGCGGCCGCTCGCTGCGCTGCGCTGGGGCTTCCTCCCCGGCCAGGTGTGCGCCCGCGCGCGGATGAGGCGAATTGCCACACTCCGCACCGCGGCTGCACGGGAGCGCCACGGTGGCACGGCCCCTGCTCACGGGGTGAGGATGAAGCCTCGACTGCCGCTGCTGACCCGAATCAAGCTGACCCTCGAAGCGCTGCGCGCGAAGGTGCGAGCGCTGGGGACAGTGCCTCCCCGGCTTCAGCTGCAGCCGATTCCCCTGCGCACCGCCAGGGAGCTCGAGCGGTGGCGCAACGAGGGCGGGAAATGACCTGCCTTCGCGCCGCCTGACCGCAAGCATGCCCACTCCATGCTTTTGAGCACTGTTGGCTTCCCTCTGCGCATGAGCATGGTTCGCCCGGCCAATGACCCTGATCCGCCTCGCCACCCAGACGAAACACTTCGCCGCCCCGACGCTGTCGGGCGCGCTTGGGTGGCGGCCGGTTGGCTGACCCCTCTCATGCGGCGCAGGTCGACGCCTGGCTCGAGCGGGCGGCGAAGGGCCAGCCGCCACAGGAGCTGCTTCGCCTGTTCGACGTAGCGCTCGCGGCGCTGTGGGCGCGGACCACCCCCACCCTCGGCGAGGTCACCCTCACCGCGATCGCCGAGCGGGTGACGCACAACGCCGGCGAGAAGTTCCCGTTCTTCGCGACCCTGAAGATCGGCCATACCGGCGGCCTCGGGTGCGACGAGCTGCGCGAGCGGATCACCGGCAGCCCGCGCGCCCCGTTGTTGGAAGCGATCCGGTTCGTGCTGGTGGAGTTCCTCACCGTGCTCGGCAACCTCACCGCAGAGATTCTCACCCCCGAGCTGCACGCGGCGCTCGGCAAGGTCGCGCTGCCCCGCGGCTCCGCCGGGCGCAAGGAGACGAGGAAATGACGAAGACTCCAGACATTCCCCGCGTCCCGACCGGCGTCCCCAACCTCGACGCGATCCTCCACGGCGGGCTGCCGAAGGGCTCGGTGACGGTGGTCAGCGGCGCGCCCGGCTCGGGGAAGACGATCCTGATTCAGCAGCTGTGCTTCCACAACGCGTCGGCCCGGCGGCCGGTGCTGTTCTTCAGCACCCTCTCCGAGCCGACCGCGAAGAGCCTGCGCTACCTCAAGCAGTTCTCGTTCTTCGACCCGAAGAAGGTCGGGACCAGCGTCAAGTTCGTCGATCTCGGAGTGATGCTGCGCTCGAAGGGCCTGGCCGCGGCAGGCACGCTGATCCTGCAGCACCTCAAGGCGGTTCAGCCGGCGATCGTGGTGATCGACAGCTTCAAGGTGTTCGACGATCTCGCCAGCTCGAGAGAAGAGCTGCGCAAGTTCGGTTACGAGATCGCCGTCAACCTGATGGCCTGGGAAGCCACCGCCCTGCTGCTGGGCGAGTACGGCCCCGCCGACCACGAGACCAACCCGTTCTTCTCGATCGTCGATGGCGTCGTCCTGCTCTCGCAGCGGGAGTCGCTGGGCGAGCAGCAGCGCTTCTTCAAGATCGCCAAGATGCGGGGCACCGATCACAGCCGCGAAGAGCATCCGTTTCTGATCACCTCCGACGGGATCGAGCTGTTCGCGCCCCAGACGACGATTCGGCGGGAGCTCGAGCCCGGAGGCCTGCAGGCCCGCTGCGCGACCCACATCGACAAGCTCGACGAGGTTCTCGGCCCGGGCATCCCGCGCGGCTCGAGCCTGTTGATCGGAGGCGTCGCCGGCACCGGCAAGACCGTCCTCTCGCTCGAGTTCATCTACCGGGGGGCGCTGGCGGGCGAGAAGGGGATCCTCTTCTCGTTCGAAGAGACCGAAGAGCGGCTGCGCGCCGCCGCGACCGGCCTGGGGTGGGACCTCGATCGGCAGATCGAGCGCGGGATGATCGAGATCGTCTTCATCCCCCAGCCGGACATCATGGTGGAAGCCCACCTGTTGATGATGCAGCGGCGGATCGAGGCGATGAAGGCCAGGCGGGTGGTGATCGACTCGGTCTCCGTCTTCCTCCACAAGGTGACCAGCCCGCAGCTGAGCCGGGAGAAGATCTTCCACCTCTGCAGCCTCGTTCAGAACGCGCAGGCGGTCGGCTTCTTCACCACCGACATCCCCTACGGCTCGAACCAGGTCAGCCGCTTCGGGGTCGAAGAGACGGTGGTGGACGGGGTGGTGATCCTCAGCTCGGTCGAGGAAGGCCAGGAGCGCGAGCGCTACCTCGAGGTCTACAAGCTGCGAAACACCGCCCACCTCAAGGGGCGTCACAACATGGTGATCGGCAAGGGCGGCGTGGCGATCTTCCCGCGGTATGGGGAAGATCCGCTGGCGAAGTCCGGGCCCCCGCCTGCGGTAGAGGTCTCGAACCGGCGGCTGAGCTCCGGAGTCCCCGGGCTCGACGCGCTGATGAGCGGGGGGTTGCTCAAGCGCAGCGTCACCCTCGTCTCCGGGAGCGCGGGGGTGGGCAAGACGACCCTGGGAGTGCAGTTCCTGATCGAGGGCGCCCGGCGCAAGGAGCGCGGGCTCTACGTCACCCTCGAGGAAGGGCCCGACCAGCTGTTCGCCAGCGCCGCGGCGTTGGGGTTGCCGCTGCGGGCGATGGTGAAGAAGGGGCTGATCCAGGTGCTCTACGTCTCTCGCGAGCACCTGCGCGCCGGCCAGTTCCTCACCGTGCTCGCCGATCGGCTCACCGCGATGAAGGCCTCGAGGGTGGTGCTCGACGCGGCGACCCAGATGCTGACCGAGCACGTGACCCACGACGAGTTCAACCACGTGCTCTACAAGGTGGTGGTCCGGTTCAAGACGCTCGGCATCACCAGCGTGCTCACCCTCGAGGCGCCCTCGCTGGTCTCGACCGAGCGGGTGACCGAGCTGGGCCTGTCGCCGATCGCCGACAACCTGCTGATGCTCCGCTACAAGGACACGGAGAACCGGCTGTCGCCCACGCTGACGATCGTGAAGACCCGCGGCTCGGAGCACGATCGGGGCACCCACCCGCTCAGCGTCGCCCGGGGCGGCCTGCGGGTCGGGCAGCCGAAGCCGGTGGCGGGGAAGCGCCGGTGACCGACCCGGCCGGGCGTTCCTACCAGCGGCTGGAGCAGCTCTACGAGCTGAGCAACCTGTTCGCCAGCTTCGAGAACGTGGCGCAGACGCTGGATCCGGCGCTGGGGATCATCGCCCGGACGCTGCCCCTGCGCAGCGCGATCCTGATCGCGGCGGAAGGCGACCGCTCCCGGATGAGCGTGTGGACCTCCGAGACCCAGAGCGCCCAGCAGATG
>JAGSPQ010000030.1 GCA_018262385.1 Myxococcaceae bacterium
ATCACCCCAACCGAACTCGGGGGTCAGATCCGCTCGACGGAGTGCACCCCGTTGAGCTTCTCGATGCTGCGCATCAGCTCGGTCAGCTGCTTCAGATCGCTGATCGTCACTTCGAAGGTGTTCACCGCGCGGTCGTCTCCGGTCGCGCGGCAGTTGGCCTGCGAGATGTTGACGCCCTTCTTCGAGAAGGTGTTGGTGATGTCCGCCAGCAGGCCAGGGCGATCCGCGGTCATCACCCGCAGGGTCACCGAGCGCTTGAAGTCGCCGCGCACGTCCCACGCGACGTCCACCCGCCGCTCGGGATCAGTGGCCAGCGCCTTCTCGCAGCCCGCGGTGTGAACGGTGACGCCGCGGCCGCGGGTGATGAAGCCGGCGATCGGATCTCCGGGCACCGGGTTGCAGCAGCGGGCGAAGCGCACCAGCACGTCGTCGACCCCGCCGATGGTGACCCCGGTCTTCGAGGGCTTGCCGACCAGCTTCCGGGCCAGATCGCCGACCGACGGCAGCCGCTGCATCGCCGAGAACAACCCGGGCGACTCGCCGTTGGCGGCCCGCACCGACTCTTTCGCCGCCGCCTCGCGCGTCTCGGCCACCTTCTCGGGCGGCACCAGCTTCTCGATCACCTGGCTGGGCTGAACCTTGCCGTAGCCGATCGCGACCATCAGGTCGTCTTCGGTGCGAAACCCGAACGCCTCGGCGTGCTTCTTCAGTTCGCCGGCCTTGATCGTCTTGTTGAGGTTGATCCCGAAGCGCTTGAACTCCTTGTCGGCCAGCTCGCGGCCCAGCTGCAGGCTCTTCTCGCGCTGCTGCAGCTTGATGAAGCCGCGGATCTTCTGCTGGGCGCGGCTGGTCTTGACGAAGGTGAGCCAGTCTTTCGACGGGTGCGCCTGGGGGCTGGTGAGCACCTCGAGCTGGTCGCCGTTCTTCAGCTTGTAGCGCAGCGGGACGATCTTCCCGTTCACCTTCGCGCCGACGCACTTGCTGCCGACGTCGGAGTGAATCGCGTACGCGAAGTCCACCGGCGTCGCGCCGCGGGGCAGGCTCTTCACGTCGCCCTTGGGAGTGAAGACGAACACCTCGTCGGTGAAGAGATCGACCTTCACCGTATCGAGGAACTCTTTGGGATCCTTCAGATCCTGCTGCCACTCCATCAGCTGGCGCAGCCAGGCGAACTTCTCGTCGTCCTTCGAGATGACCGACTTGCCTTCTTTGTAGACCCAGTGCGCCGCGATGCCTTCTTCGGCGATCCGGTGCATCTCCTCGGTGCGGATCTGCACCTCGACCCGCTCGGACAGGGGGCCGATCACGGTCGTGTGGAGCGACTGGTACATGTTCGGCTTGGGGATCGCGATGAAGTCCTTGAACCGCCCCGGCACCGGCTTCCACAGCTGGTGCACCATCCCCAGCGCCTCGTAGCAGGCGCCGATCGACGGCACGACGATCCGGAAGGCGATCAGGTCGGGCACCTGCTCGAACTCGATCCCCTGCCCCCGCATTTTCTTGAAGATGCTGTAGAGGTGCTTGAAGCGCCCCGAGACCTTCCCCGGGATGTTGCGCTCCTTCAGCTGCGTCTCCATCAGCGAGATCACGTCCTCGATGAACTTCTCGCGGTCCTTCCGACGGCGCGCGATCTTCTCGGTCAGCTCGGCGAAGTCGTTGGGCTTGAGGTACTTGAACGACAGGTCCTCGAGCTCGGTCTTGATCCAGCTGATCCCGAGGCGGTTGGCCAGCGGCGCGTAGATGTCGAGCGTCTCCTGGGCGATCCGCGCCTGCTTCTCTTCCTTCATGTGATCCAGCGTCCGCATGTTGTGGGTGCGGTCGGCCAGCTTCACCAGGATGACCCGGATGTCCTGGGCCATCGCGATGATCATCTTGCGGAAGTTCTCCGCCTGCTTCTCTTCCTGCGACAGCTGCGCCGAGGCCGAGAACTTCGACAGCTTGGTGACCCCGTCGACGATCGCGGTCACCTCGTCGCCGAACAGTTCGCGGATTTCGTCAGTGGTGGCGAGGGTGTCTTCGACGGTGTCGTGCAGCAAACCGGACACGATCGACGCCTCATCCAGCTTCAACTGCGCAAGCAGTCCAGCCACCTCCAACGGGTGGATCAGGTACGGCTCTCCAGACTTCCGAATCTGCCCCTGGTGGACCTTCGCCGAGTAGACGTAGGCCTTTTTGATGATGTCGAGATCGGGATCGGGGTGATAGGCGGCGACGCGCTGAAGAATGTCGTTAAGACGGATCAAAGGCCCAGCAATCGTAACCACACAGTGCCAGCACGGCAACGCCGCCGCATCGCGTCAGGCTCGTGCTTGACCTTGCGCAGATGTCGGGATTCGTTGACTATCCCCCGCCGAAAATCATGGCAGCCCTGCTCAAATCCCATCTTGGTGTTGTCTGCCCCGCCTGCGACTTTTTGAATGTCGTGGCAGCGGCAAAGTGCATGTCGTGTGGGAGCGCGACCGACGGTCCCAGCCCGCCGGCGGCGATGCCCCAGACCGACAAGCACCTGGCCCACGTGCCTGAGCCGGTGGCTCCGGCGTCGGTGCCCCCGGGGCTGAAGCGGGCCAACTCCGTTCCGGCCTTGGCGGCGGTGCCGGACCCGCAGACCATCCCCACTCCGCCCCCGGAGGTGTCGCCTCCCCACCCGGCGCCGACCGGAGCGATGAAGTCGCTCGCCGGCGCCCCGCCCCGCCCCACTTTTCAGTCTTCCTCGACCCCCGTCCCCCAGCCGGTGGCCGAAGGCCCGAAGTTCGGGCTGACGGTGCTGGCGGGCCCGGCGCGGGGCCAGCGGTTCCGGCTCGGAGCCAAGGGCGCCCAGGTCGGCCGCAGCCGGGGGGTGATCCTGTTCCCCGACGATCCGTTCGTCTCGCCCCTGCACGGCACCTTCACCCTGCGCGAGGGAAAGCTGTTCGTGCGTGACGAAGAGAGCACCTCGGGGATCTACGTCAGCATCACCGGCCAGGAGACGATCCCCGCCGACAGCTTCTTCGCCACCGGCCTGCGGCTGTTCCACTACGTGGGCGCGCTCGAGCCGGCCCCGCCGTTCGTCCCCGGCCGGCTGCAGATCTACGGCGCTCCGATTCCGGCCAACCAGGTCCACTACTCGGTGGAAGAGATCCTGCTCGGCGGGCGCCCGGGCCGGGCGGTGATCACCGGCGGGCCGATTCTCACCATCGGCCAGAGCAAGTGCGATCTGTCTTTCCCCGCCGACGATGGCCTCGCCACCCGCCACTGCGAGCTGTCTCCGATGCCGACCGGGGCGATGATCCGCGATCTGTCGGGAGGCCTGGGGACCTACGTCCGGGTCACCGGCGAGCGGGCGCTGAAGACGGGCGATCGGATGCGCATCGGCCAGCAGACGCTGCAGGTCGAGCTGCTCAGCTAACCGCTCAGGGCGGCATCACCTGGTCGATGTACGCGCGGGCCTTCGAGGTCGGCGCATCGGCCAGGTGCCGGCCCCACCAGTTCTTCGCTTCGGCCACTTCGTCCTGCTGGTAGTAGAGCTCGCCCAGCTTCAGCGCCAGCTCGGGCGCCGGATCGCGCGAGAAGGCTTCCTTGTACTTGGTGATCGCCATCCCCGAGTCGCCGCGCCGCCAGGCCGCGTCGCCGTCGTGGTTGAGCCGGCTGGACGCGGCGGGATCGCGCATCGCCTCGGGCACCTGCTGCTCCCAGAGCCGATCGAGATCGATCGGAGGCGCGGCGTTGGGGTCCTTGATCTTCACCGGCGCGTTGGGAGGCGGAACGAAGGCCTGCTCTTCCTCCTTCTGCTTCATCACCGTGCGGATGAACGCGCCCGCGACGCCGATCGCGATCAGCACCAGCACCACGGTGACGATCTTGAACGCCAGGCCGCTGCGATCGGGACGGCGGCCGACCGGATCGGTGGAGTCCAGCCCGACGATCGCCGCTCCGCCGGGACGGTAGCGCTCGTGGTGGGCGGTGCGGTCGACGTGGCCGTGCCGCACCGACCTGGCCACCGAGGGGTCGGCGCGCTGGGTGGTGTCCTGGCCCCAGCCCGGATCGCCTCCCATCGGGTGGCTGGTGACGCGGGTCTCCTGCTGCTCGACCGGCGTCACCACCCGTCGGGGCGAGCCCTGGCTGGTGGACGAGCGGCGGGTCGAACGGCCGCCTCCCCGGCTCTCCTTGTCGATCGCGAGCAGCTCGGCGCGAAACTGGTCGGCCGTCTGGGGGCGGTCGTCGGGGCTCTTGGCGAGCGTCTTCATGATCAGCCGCTCGAGCTGAGGGCTGATCCGCGCCTCGGGGCGGCGGCGGGAAGGCAGCGGCGGCTGCTCGGTGAGGTGCTTGGTGGCGAAGCCGACCGCCGACTCGGAGTCGAACGGCAGCATCCCGGTGGTCAGCTGGTAGAGGATCACTCCGACCGCGTACAGATCGCTGCGGTGATCGAGGGTCGCGCCGCGGGCCTGCTCGGGCGACATGTACTCGGGGGTGCCGCAGACGAAGCCGGCGCGGGTCAGCGCGGGGCCGTCTTCACCCGAGGAATCAGTGATCTTGGCGATCCCGAAGTCGAGCACCTTGACGAAGTCGGCCTCGCCGCGGCGCTGCTCGACCATGATGTTCTCGGGCTTCAGGTCGCGGTGAATCACCCCCGCGCCGTGAGCATCGGACAGCGCCGAGAGCACCTGGCTGACGATCCGGATCACCCGCGACTCGGGCAGCGGCCACTCGCGCGAGAGGATGTGGTGCAGATCCTTGCCCGAGACGTATTCCATCGCGATGTACATCGCGCCGTCTTCGGCCTGGCCGAAGTCGAGGATCGAGATCGAGTTGGCGTGGTTCAGCCGGCTGGCCGCCTTCGCCTCCCGCTGAAAGCGCGCCACGGTGCGCTCGTCGGAGAGCAGCGCCTGCCGCAACACCTTGAGCACCACCGGCTTTTCGAGGACGAGCTGGGTGGCCTTGTAGACCTTCCCCATCCCCCCTTCGCCAATCAACGCCTCGACGCGGTATTTCCGAGCGACGGTCTTGCCGATGTAGTCGTCGGATGCCACGGGGGGAGCCCAACTTTTCCACGGCTGGCGGTTAATCGCCAACGAAGTGTTCTCATCGAGACGAACCTCGCCCTTTGGCGCGGGCTTGATATAGCTCACGGCCCGGAAATGGCTCCCGCACCACGCCCTCGCGTAGCAATTCGCGTCGTCCGCGCCGACGGGGGTCCTGAGGCGCTGATCCCGATGCGCGGCGACGTGCTGCTCGCCGGCCGCCAGGGCGACCTGTCGCTGCCGGATGATCCGTTCGTCGCCGAGACCCAGGTGCGCTTCTTCTTCTCCGGCTCGCGGCTGGCGATCGAAGACGTGGGCGGCGGCAACGGGGTGTTCACCCGGCTGCGCTCCGAGCGCGAGCTGTCGGTGGGCGGAGAGGTGCGGCTGGGCCGTCAGCGGATGGTGCTCGAGCCGATTCCCGCGCTGGCCCCTGCCGCCGATGGCGCGACCGCCTGGGGTTCCCCCGACATGGGCTTCCGCTTCCGCCTGGTCCAGCTGCTCGAGGGCGGCGTGCGCGGGGGCGCGTTCCCGCTCAAAGACGGGGAGAACATGCTCGGCCGCGAGCTGGGCGACATCACCTTCCCCACCGACGGGTTCATCTCAGGCCGGCACGCGGTGCTGACCGTCGCCCAGGATCGGCTGATGGTCCGGGATCTCGGCTCGTCGAACGGGACGTTCTTGCGGCTGACCGCTCCGGCGTTCGTCGACAACGGCGATCAGTTCCTGATCGGCCGCCAGCTGGTCCGGGTCGAGCTCCAGTAGCCGCCGGCCCGCGCGGCCGCAAACCGTCGATCGAGTTCCGCGCCGGGAGCTGCCGCCGCTCAACGGTGGCAGCCCTGCCCCCGCAGTCAGGAAGGCGTCGAGGAAGGCCTCGGAGCGGGTGGGCAGGTAGCGCCGTCGGTGCCCCGCATCTTTCTCGACGTGCACCGGCAGGCCACGCCTGCAGGCGCAGCCGAGCCGGAAGAGGGCGCAGAAGCTGCGCCCGCCTCAGCCGTACGACTTTTCTTTCTTTTCCTGCTCTTCCTTGCAGCGAATGCAGAGCGTGGTGACCGGCCGCGCCTCGAGGCGCTTGGCGCTGATCGGCTCTTCGCACCGCTCGCAGACGCCGAACGTGCCGTCTTCGATGCGGGCGAGGGCCTTCTCGATCTTCTTGAGCAGGAACTTCTCCCGGTCACGAAGACGGAACACCATGCTCTGCGCGTACTCGCTCGAAGCGAGGTCGATTTCGTCGGGGAGGTCGTCCGTGTCGAAGTTGGACTCCTCCATCAACGTCTTCTTCGCACTCTGAAGAAGCGCCAACTTGCTGTCTTCGAGCATCTTTTTGAAACGCTTCAGTTCCTTCTGATTCACGAGAGCGGCCCCCTTCGTGTGCCAAAAAAAGGCCAAACAGCATTAGACAGCGGGTTGTTCTGTGTCAAGGTGAGTCATTCCTAAGTATCCGAAACGCCTCCTGAAATGTCAGACAATTCGCGCTTCGATCGAGAATTCCTAAAAGCGGCCCTCCAGTTGGCCACGAATGTCGACGTCGATCACCTTCTATATATCGGCGACATCCCCATTCCTGCCGCGGACTTACGGGGCCGCCGCTGCCGCAAGAAGCTGATCTACGCCGTGACGCTCGAAGCCCTGGCTCAAGATCTCCATTCCAAAAAAGAGCGCGCCCTCGTCATACCCGCGTACGACTACTCGCGCATCGAACGAGTAAAGGTAGCGATGGTCTCGGCGCTTTCCCAGGGAGCTTTCAAAGAGGGGGACATGGTGCTGTGCCTCACCGGGCGGATCGGGCGGCACATCGACACGATGATGCAGATGCGCATCGGCAGCTCGCTCGACGATCGGGTGGCGATCGAAGGGGTGAAGCTGGGCGACGAGTTCAACTCGCAGGTCGTCGACGCGATGATCCAGCTGGCGCTGCAGATCGGGCAGGAAGGCTTCGAGGGTCACGCGGTGGGGACGATCATCACCATCGGCGATCACAACAACGTGATGGAGAAGAGCCGGCAGCTGACGATCAACCCGTTCCAGGGGATCTCGGAGTCGGAGCGCAACGTGCTCGACCCGCGGATCCGCGAGGCGATCAAGAACTTCTCGGTGCTCGATGGGGCGTTCGTGATCCGCGAAGACGGAGTGGTGCTCGCGGCCGGCCGTTACCTCTCGGCAGCGGACGACGAGGTGAAGATCCCGCTCGGCCTCGGAGCGCGGCACGCCGCGGCGGCCAGCATCACCGCCTCGACCCGGTGCATCGCCCTGGTGGTCAGCCAGACCTCGGGTGCGGTACGGCTGTTCAAGGAAGGCAACATCGTGCTGGAGCTTCACCAGACGGCACGGCGCACGTAGAACCTTTCACGCAAGGAGAAGACATCGTGGCGAAGATCAAGCTCGACATCCCCCACACCCTTCCGGCCGACGAAGCGAAGAAGCGGGTCGAGGCGCTGTTCAACTACTGGGGCCGGAAGTACGGCGTGAAGGCGACCTGGGCCGGAGAGATCGCCAACTACGTGGGCAAGGTGATGGGGATCAGCTTCGATGGCCAGCTGTCGGTGCTGACGGGGAAGATCTCGGGGGAGGCGATCGATCCGGGCTTCCTGCTGCGGGGCCAGGCCAAGAAGTACCTCGATCAGAAGTTCGCCCACTACCTCGACCCGAAGAAGACCCTGGCCGAGCTGGCCAAAGACGACTGATGCCGGTCGCGCAGGCCGCGCTGCTCGAGGCGATCTCCGCGGCGCCCGAGCTCGACGCGCCGCGGCTGGTGTACGCGGACTGGCTGGAGGAGCAGCACGATCCCCGCGGCGAGCTGATTCACCTCCAGATCGCCCAGGCCCGCCTGCGCCCGCGCAGCGCCGAGTTCACCCGGCTGCAGCGGCGGATCGACACCCTCTGGGCGGCCGGGCAGCACCGCTGGGCGCCGAAGGTGGCGTCGCTGGATCCGGGCCACTTCTGCGAGTGGAGCTTCACCCGGGGCTTCGCGACCGCGGTCCACACCGTGCCGGCGGCGTTCGTCGACGCGATGGACGCTTTCTTCGCCGCCGCTCCCCTGCTCGAAGAGGTGCAGCTCGACTGCGGGCGGCTGGGGCCGCTGGCGCTGGAGCCGATGGGCTGGCTGGAAAGGATGTTCGCGGTGCCCGCCTTCGGCCGGGTGCGGACCCTGCGGCTGCAGTCGCTGAACGATGCGGGCGCGGTGGTGCTGTGCGGCCTGGCCCGGGTGAACGCGCTGCGGCAGCTGGAGCTGGCGCGGACCAACCTCGGGGTGGCGACCTACCAGGTGCTCGGCTCGCGGCACTCGTCGCTGCGCAGCCTGGGCCGGCTCGAGCTGCGAATGGCCAACGCGCGCGACGTCAGCCTCGAGCACCTGTTCGCGCTGCCGTGGCCGAGGCTGCAGGGGCTGAGGGTCGCCAACGAGGTGGTCGGCGAGCGCGGGATGCGGGCGATCACCGAGGGCGGAAAGCTGCCGGCGCTGACCCAGCTGGATCTGTCGTGGAGCGTGACCGGCGGAACCCGTTCGATGCAGGCGCTGGCGGCGTGCCGCACCCTGCCCGCCCTCGCCGAGCTGGACCTGTCGCACTGCGAGGTGAGCGACGCGATGTGCGAGGCGCTGGCGCAGGCCGAGGGCTTCACGCTGCAGGTGCTGCGGCTGGCCCACTCGGGCGTGGGGCCCAGAGGGGTGCGCTCGCTGCTCGACTCGAAGCTCGGCAGCCGGCTGGAGCTGCTCGATCTGACCGGCTGCCCCCTCGACGGGCCGACCCGGGCGCTGCTGGCCGACCGGCTGGGCGAGCGCGCGCTGCTGACTACCGCTTGATCCCCAGCAGCAGGCCGTCGGGGGTGGGCAGGCAGGTGGTGTCGAAGTCCTTCGCCGCCTCTTCGTGGAACCGGCGCATCGCCTCGGCCTCGGGATCCGGATCGAGCAGCTTGCCGAACAGGTAGGCGTTGTCGCCCAGCAGCAGGCCACCGCGCCGCAGGTGCCTGGCCGCCCATCGCCCGTAGCCGTCGTAGTTGCGCTTGTCGGCGTCGATGAACACCGCGTCGAACGGGCCGTGCTGCTCGAGGGACGGGAGCACGTCGAGGGCCGCTCCGAGGAGGACGTCGACGTTGGCGGTCTGCCCGGCGATCGCGATCGCGTTGCGCGCGACCTCGGCGTGGCGCGGATCGAGCTCGATCGTCCACAGCTTGCCGTCCATCGGCAGGGCGCGCGCAATCCGGATCGCGGAGTAGCCGGCGAGCGTGCCGACCTCGACCACCTTCTTCGCGCCCGCCACCCGCAGCAGCAACTCGAGGAACTTCGCTTCCGAGCGGCCGAGCTGGATCGCCGGCATCTTCTCTTTGGCCGGAGCTTCGAACGCGGCCGACAACCCAGAGTCGTGCGGCGCGTGGAGCCGATCGACGTACTCGAGGATCGCTGCAGTGGCGTACCGGCTGCCCGCGCGCGAATCTTTGTCGGCCATGCGCCGGGACGTACCGCGCCGGCGCGAACGGCGTCAACGCCAGTGCACTGCGGCGGCCGGCGGGATATGGCTCGGCGGATGCTGTTGGAACTCACCGCGATCCCTCAACTGAGTCATGTCGATTCCGAAGTCTTCACCTTGCGCTACTTCGGCGCGTGCATGGCCTGCACCTTCTGCCACGACGGCTGCTGCCAGTACGGCTGCGACGTCAACGTCGGCGAGCGCGATCGGATCCTCGCGCTGAAGGACGAGCTGAAGCCGTACGTGAAGGCGCCGCCCGAGCGGTGGTTCTCGAGCGAGGTCCACGAGGACCCGGAGTACCCGACCGGGAAGTTCGTGCGCGCCAACACCGAGAACGGCGGGTGCGTGTTCCTCAATCGGAAGACGCGCGGCTGCCAGATTCACGCCTTCGCGCTCGCGACCGGCCGCGACTACCACCAGATCAAGCCGATGGTCTGCTGGATGTTCCCGCTGTGCTGGGATCAGAAGGTGCTGCGGCCCAACAGCGACGTGAAGGACGACCTGATCTGCGCCGGCAAGGGGACGACGCTGTACGAAGGAGCCCGCGACGAGCTGCGGGTGGTGTTCGGAGACGAGCTGGTGCGGCAGCTGGACCTGCTGTCGGCCCAGACGCTGGCGACCGCTGCGCCCGTGTAACGGAGCCTGATTGAAGGACCTGCTTCAACAGATTGGACGCACCGCCCTGGTGCCGCTGAAGCAGCTCGGGCGTGGGCTGCCGGTGGCGGTGCTGGTGAAGTGCGAGCACCTGAACCCCGGCGGCTCGGTGAAGGATCGGATCGCGCTGGCGATCGTCGACGACGCGCAAGCGCGCGGAGTGCTGCGGCCGGGGATGACGCTGATCGAGGCGACCGCCGGCAATACCGGAGTGGGCCTGGCGCTGGTGGCCGCCGCTCGGGGGTACCGACTGGTCTGCGTGCTGCCGGAGAAGATGAGCGTCGACAAGCGGGTGGCGCTCGCGGCGCTGGGCGCGAAGGTGATCGTCACCGCCAACGCGCCGCCCTCGAGCCCGGAGAACTTCCGCAACGTCGCCCGGAAGCTGAGCGAGGAGCACGGCTGGTTCCTCACCGATCAGCTTCGTCGCGGGGGCCGGCACCGGAGGGACGATCAGTGGCGTGGGCCGGCGGTTGAAGTCGGTGCTGCCCGGCGTGAAGGTGGTGCTCGCCGACCCGATCGGCTCGGGCCTGGCGGACTGGGTCGAGACCGGGCGGGTGGGCCCCGACGGCAAGTACGAGGTCGAGGGAATCGGCGGAAGCGAGGCGCCAGCGAATCTGCACCGGGAGGTGATCGACGCCGCCGAGCGGGTCAGCGACGCCGAGAGCTTCGCGATGGTGCAGCGGCTGGTGCGGGAAGAAGGGCTGCTGGTGGGCGGCTCAGCGGGGACGAACGTGGTCGCGGCGCTGCGGGTCGCCGCCCGGGGCGGACTCGCTGGCCCGGTGGTGACGGTGCTGCCCGACTCGTGGGATCGCTACCGCGCCAAGCCCTGGATGCAGGGGTGGCCCGCTCAGGCCGGGTAGGTGCCGGTGATGTAGTTCTCGAGCTGCTCGATGGTCGAGTCCTGGGCCGAGATGGTCCAGTTGACCAGGTCACCGATCGAGACCACTCCGACGATCTGCCCGTCTTCGAGCACCGGGAGGTGGCGGATGCGGTTCTCGGTCATCACCCGCAGACACTCGGCCACCTCGTGCCGCGGGCTGACCCAGATCGGATCGGGGCTGAGGATCTCGCTCACCAGGGTTTCCCGGGACGCCCGGCCCTTGAGCACCACGTTGCGGGTGTAGTCGCGCTCGGAGATCACGCCGACCAGCTGGTCCTCTTCGGTCACCAACAGCGCGCCCACGTTCTTTTGCGCCATGATGGAAATCGCTTCGAACACGGTGGCGCGCGGCGAGATGGTCCACACCTCGAAGCCCTTGTATCGAAGTACGGCACCGACGGTTCCTGTCGCTTTCATGAGCGACCTCCTTGTTCAGTTCGACAACCGGGAGGGCGGGCGCCTTCTTCCGCGGCGTCACGTCGAAGAAGCGGGTGAGATCCTCTTCCGCAGGCCAGCACGGCTATAAGCGCCAGATGAATCGACGGGAGCTGCTGCAGCTGGGCGTGCTGGGGAGTGCGGCGGCGTTGACCGGGGCCCGCGCGGAGCCGAAGCCGGCCGCCTTCGCCTGGGCCAATGCGTCGCTGCGATCGCTGCAAGAGGCGATGGCCTCGGGGGCCGTCACTTCGCGGGGGCTGTGCGAGCAGTACCTGGCGCGGATCGAGGCGATGAACCTCAAGGGGCCTGAGCTTCGGGCGATCCTGGAGGTCAACCCGGACGCGCTCGCGATCGCCGAGGCGCTGGATCTCGAGCGAAA
>JAGSPQ010000551.1 GCA_018262385.1 Myxococcaceae bacterium
GCGCGGCACGCTCGATCCGCAGGTGCACTTCCTCCGCGTCGTCGAGCTTGCCGAAGGTGGCGGCGAGCAACAGCAGCAACTGCTCCCGCCGGGGAGCCGGAGGAGCCTCGGCCAGCACCGCCACGTCGAGCGCGACCCGGCTCAGCGTCCGCAGCACGGCGAGAAACAGGGTCTCTTCCGGCGCGCCGCTCGTCCCGGCCGCGTCCGAGGGCGTCCCGTAGAGCAGGCCGCTCTCGCGGAAGATTCCTCGCAGGTATCGCCGGGCCCGCGCCGGCCGGCTCGGCAGCGCCGCCGCCTCGGTCGCTGATCGCGAGAGCTGATCAGGCCGGTGCGCGTCGACCTCCGCGTCGAGCAGCTTCGCCAACCAACCTCGCTTCCCAAGCTCCATCCGTGTTCACCGTAGCGGATCGCGATGCAAACACCGACTGTCACAATGGTTTGTGCGCGGCGCCGACCGATCTCGGTCCGAAAAATTGATCAGCTTCAACCCTGTGACAACCTGTTGCTCACCTCGAAACACGAACACGGGGAACACCAAACATGATCAAGAAGAACCTCTCGCTGATTGCGCTCGTCCTGCTTGTCGCTCCTGCTTGCGCCCGGAAGGCGGTGCTGGCCGAGCCCGCGGATCCCACCGGTGATGACCCGAAGTACGTGCGCGCCGGCGTGCCGGACCTGCTGCCCCAGCTGCTCAAGGAGACGGTGCTCCACTACGGGTTCGACGACGCGACCCTCACCCAGCACGACACGATCGCGCTGCGCCGGCTCGCGGATCAGATGCGCGAGCAGCCGTGGGCGTCGATCCGGATCGCCGGCCACTGCGATGAGCGGGGCACCGCCGAGTACAACCTCGCGCTCGGCCAGCGCCGCGCCGACGCCGCCCGCTCGTACCTGATCAAGCTCGGCATCGCGCCGTCGGCGGTCGAGTCGATCACCTTCGGAGAAGAAGTGCCGCTGATCGAGGCCGAGACCGAAGAGGCGTTCGCCGAGAACCGCCGGGCCGAGTTCGGCGCCGCGCCGCTCGAGCTGTTCGGCTTCCTGGTGGATCAGAATTGATCGCCGCCGATCTCGGCTTCATCGACGTCGGCGACCTGCACGCCTCGTCCGATGACGGGATGCTGCCGCCCCCCTCGCCCACTCCGATCCTCTACGACCGGCGGGCGATGGAGCGCCGCACCCTGGGCCTGGTGCCCGAGCCGATCGAGCGCAAGGCCGAGCGCCGCGAAGAAGAACGCCGCAGCTCTCCGCGGGTCCCCCGCCGGCTGTGGGTGATCGACTCGAACGAAGGCGGAGTCCCGAAGGTGTTCGACGGCGAGATCGGCCTGGGCGGCGCCTCGTGGAACACCGCCTTCCCTCCTCTGTCGGAGCACTTCGAGGTGCGCTTCCGGGTTCCGGAGCACGAAGAAGAAGTGAAGGTGCCGGCCAGGCTGGCCCGGGTGGTCCCGCTCGGGGACGACAACCGGGTGCAGGTGGTCTTCACCGACCTGCCGCTGCGGCACGAGCTGGCGCTGGCGCGTTACCTCGACGACTGCGTCATCGGGCGCTGAACGGTCAGGCGGCGAGCGCCATCGCGGCCGGGCGCTGATCTTCCTTCAGCCCCGCCTGCAGCACCTCGTGGACGTACGCCGCGTGGTCGCCGGCGGTCGCCTCGGTCCACTTGCTGGTGTCGATCGCCGGCAGCACGTCGATCTCCAGCGTCATCGGGGTGAAGTTCAGCGGCCCCAGCGGCCAGTTGCGGTGCGCGCCGTGAATCACCACCGGCACCACCGGAATGCCGGTCGCGATCGCCAGGTGGACGAAGCCCTTCTTGAAGTCCCGCAGGCGGCCGTCCTTGCTGCGGGTCCCCTCGGGCATGATCCACACCCCCAGCCGCTTCGCCTTCATCAGGGTGGCGACGTTCTTGAGGGTGTCGATCGCCCGCCCGCTGTTCTGGCGATCGAGCATCAGGTGGCCCGACAGCAGCAACAGCTGACCGAAGAAGGGAATATAGGCGGCCTCTTTCTTGAACACCCCGCAGGCGCCGTAGGGGCACAGCCAGATCGAGATGAACGCGTCGAGGGTCGAGGTGTGGTTGGCGACGTAGATCGCCGGCATCGACGCGACGATCCGCTCCCGGTTCCTCACCACCGGAGTGGCGCCCGCGCAGAACAGCACCGCCCGCCCCACCACGTGGCCGTAGAAGTTGCAGAGCTTGATCCGCGCGGTGCGGAAGGGAATCAGCGGCAGCGCCAGCAGAAACGCGATCACCGAGCCGACTGCCACGATCGAGAAGCCGCACGAGAAACGCAGAATCGAGACGAACGAGCGCATGGAGATGCCCAAACCCTAACGCAGACTTGTCACACTTCGGTCACCCGGACGCCCCGGGGCCACTTCTCGAGCGCGTCGTCGAGCTCGTAGTAATCGCCCATGTCGGCGACGAACTCGTGGCGCTTCGTCGTCAGCCCGGTCGGCTTGTCGAGCGTGCCGGCGCAGATGCCGATCGCGTCGGTGCCCTCCTCCTTCTTGCGGAAGAAGAGGCTCGAGCCGCACTCGCCGCAGAAGCCCCGCTCGGCCTTCCCGGACGGAACGGCGTACCAGCGCAAGCCGCGCTGCTCGAGCAGGGTGAAGTTCTCCAGCAGCGCCCCGGTGTACGCGCCGAAGTGACCGTGCCAGCGCCGGCACAGGCTGCAGTGGCAGTTGACGACGCTCCGCATCTTGCCGCGCACCTCGAACTTCACCGCGCCACAGAGGCAAGAGCCCAGTCGGATCGAAGACATGCCCTACCCTAACGAGGCCTGTGGGGACTTCACACCCGACAGTGACCACTTCCGTGCACAGGAGGGGGTGCGACAAAAGAACTTCGACGCTCCATGTACGACCGGCCTGCCGCGTGTGATTCCGGCCGGGTGCGATCTGGTCAGGCGCGTGCACTAGGGCGGTTCCCTCCAAGGAGGAGACCATGCTGATGCGGACTTTACGGTGCGAGGTTGTTCTGCCGCTGCTGAGCGCGGCGCTGGTTTTCGCTGGATGCACGGGGACGGGAGACGTCGGAGCTTCGCTGCCTTCCGGAGTGGGCCGGCTCGAGGCGGCGCTGACCGCCACCAACGGGTCGAATGGAATGCAGGTCCAGTCGACCTCGCCCGGCCGGAAGCTGGGAGTCAAAGAGATCATCGTCACCGTCGCGAAGGTGACCGCGCACTCGAGCGCCGGCGGCTGGACGACGGTGTCGAGCAGGGAGGTCACCGTCGACATCCTCAAGCTCGCGCAGTTCAGCCAGGAGCTCGGGTTCGCCAACATCCCGGCCGGCAAGGTGACCCAGGTGCGGCTGTACCTCGCCGAGAACAGCCCGCAGTACGTGACCCGCGATGACGGGGTGCGGGTGGATCTGAAGGTGCCCAGCGGCCTGCAGTCGGGAATCAAGATCAAGGGGCTGTTCGACATCGCCGGCTGCAACCTGACCAGCCTCCCGCTGCAAATCGACGCCAAGAAGAGCATCTGGGTGCACCCGACCGGGCAGGAGGATCTGTGGATCCTCCGGCCGGTGATCCGGATGGGGAAGATCGAGGCCTCGAACCTCGGCTGCACTCCTCCTCCGGTCATCCCGGGGACAGGCGGCGGCACAGGTGCCGGTGGTGCCGGCGGCACCGGCGGCAGCGGCGGCGGCAGCGACTTCCCCGAAGGCCCCGGTGACGGCACGGGCCTGCCCGGCGGCAACCCGCTCCCGGTCGGAGGGACGGGCAGCTCCTGCGCCACCCCCCTCACCTGCCTCTCGGGCGTCTGCACCAGCGGCATCTGCGGCAAGGGCGGCCCCGATGCGCCCTGCGCGCTGGCGGTCGACTGCGTGTCCGGCACCTGCGCCTCCGGCACCTGCACCGTCGGCGGCGCCGGCGGCACCGGCACCGCCTGCACGGTGAACTCGCAGTGCATGTCGAACGGGTGCGTCGCCGGGAAGTGCGGCGAAGGCGGCCAGGGTCAGCCCTGCGCGGCGGCGATCGACTGCGCGGTTGGCTTCTCCTGCGTCGCCGGGTCGTGCGCGTCGCCGATCAACTGAAGGTCGGTTGGGCACGAGGACGGGTCGGCTGCGG
>JAGSPQ010000552.1 GCA_018262385.1 Myxococcaceae bacterium
CGGCGGGTGCGGCTGCCGCGAGGGGCCCCGGGCGATGAGCGCGGCCGCGCTGAAGAGCGCCCAGGCGCGCTGCGCGGCGATCGACTGCGCGCAGCCCAGGTGCGAGCCGGTGAGCTGCGCCGCGCCCGAGCGCGCCTCGAGCTTCCGCGCGGTCTGCCGCGGCGGCAGCTGCCAGGCAGAGAAGATCGTCGCCGAGTGCCGAGCCGACTCGGACTGCACCGTCAGCTACCCCACCCCGGCCTGCCAGCCCGGCCCCTGCGGCTGCTGCCCGGGGATCGCGCCCCAGGCGGTCCCGGTCAGCTCCCAGCGCCAGCCGCCCACCGCGATTGGGCAGCAAGCGCCACGGCCCCCGCCGCCGGAAGCCGGGAAGAAGGAAGTGAAGTTCGGCCTCTCGCCCGGGCCGGGCAACCCGCCGCAGCCGGTCAACTGCTCGCCCTGCCCTGCGCCCCGCCCGGGCGAGGCGGTATGCCGCGCCGGGCGCTGTGTGCTCGCCCCGCGGTGGGTGCGGCCGCCCGGCTGACCGGTTGGCGCCCGCGGCGACGGCCGAGGGTCGAGCCGCGGAAAGCTACGGGCGGCTGACGAAGATCGCGGTGTTCTCGACCTCGCTCATCGCGCCGATGCCCTGGATGAAGGTCCCGTAGACCGACAGCTGGGTGTCGGTGCAGATCGCCGAGACGTTGGGCGGCACCACTCCCGAGGCGGGCCGCGGGTCGAGCACCCGGGTGTCGCTCAGCTTCACCGCCGGGGGAAGGAACCAGCCCAGCCCGCCGATCGGCGAGGTGGTCGCGAAGTCGAACCCCACCAGGTACATCCGCAGATCGCGGACGGTGCCGTTGCGCTTGCCGGCCACCACCGAGAGGAACAGCTTGCCGTTCTTGGTCGCGGTCAGCGAGGGCGAGAACGCGTCCCAGACGTCGGCCACCTGCCGGGCGGGGAACACCGGGTACTCGGTCTGCTTCTTGGCGAACACCGTCAGGTCCGAGCCGGTGACCCACTTCTTGCCCGCCGCCGCGGTGGGCACGAACAGCGAGACGTAGACCGAGGAGTACGCGCCCAGCTCGAAGGTCGAGTACGCGGCCAGGCCCCGGCCGGTGCGCGGGTCGACGGTGAGGGTGACGAAGTCCTGGGGATCGCCGCTGCCGCCGGTGGCGCTCTGGTTGATCAGCTCCGGCCCGAGGAAGGTGCCGGAGCTGCCTTGGCTGTAAAGCCCGTAGATCTCGGTGTCGGATCCGGCGCCGACCGCGCGGGTGCCGGTGAAGCCGACGTGCACCACCGAGCCGCTGCCGCCGTCCAGCCGCGGGCCCGGCAAGGTGGCGATCGCGGTGTGCTGGGGGCTGAAGATGTTTCCCGCATCCGCGGGGCTGGAGACGAACGCGTAGTCCGACGCGGTCAGCGGCGGCACCGTCAGCGCCTCGCTGACCGTCCGCACCACCACCGAGTCGTCCTCGATGTAGGCGAAGATCGCCCCGCCGTTCTTCCAGGGCGCGATCGAGCAGTCGAAGAACCGCGAGCTGAACCCGCCGTCTTCTTCCGGAGCGAGGGTGACCGCGTCGGTGCCCCAGGTCTTGCCCTGATCGTGGCTGCGGCGGATGCGCACCCCGCGGCCGAAGTTGTAGCAGGCAAACACGGTGTCGCTCTCCGGCACGTAGGCCAGCTTCGCCCGCGAGCCGGCCGGGTCGATCGCCGAGGCGCTGCCGGTGTCGTTGATCAGCTCTTTGCCGCGGCGCGAGGTGAAGTGGCCGAACAGCTGGGTCTCCTGCTCGAGGGCGATGAACTGCCGGGCGGAGTCGATCGCCACCATGTCCACCCGGCGCGCCGAGAAGCCGCCCACCGGGATCTCGGGGGAAATGCCGGGCACGCCGGTCGTCACCGAGACCAGCTGCGACAGCAGCGGCAGGGGAATGAACGCCCCGGCGTCGGTCACCGTGCCGGCATCAATCACGCCGCCGTCGGAGAACTGGCGCTGACACGCCATCGGGCCCGGCTCGCAGGTGTAGCCGAACGGACAGGTCACCGGCCCACCCGCCTGGCACGACTGGGTCTTGCAGGCGCCCAGGTCGCAGACCTTCTCGGGAGGACAGTCGATCGCGTTGGTGCAGCCGCCCGCGTCCGGCACCACCGGAGTGCCCGCGTCGGGCGGAGCGCCGAAGACCTGGTGGCCGAGGTTGTCGACTCCGGCGACGAAGTACTGGCGGGCCAGCATCGGCCCCCCCGCGTCGGTGCCGCCGTCCGGCTTCGGAGCCGCCAGCTCGTAGGCCCGCGCCGAGCCGGGCGAGATGTAGATCTCGGGCAGCCTCCCCCCGTCCGCGGCGCCGGCGCCGAAGCCGGTGAGCTCCCACTTCACCACCGGCCCCGACTGCCCCGAGCTCCACGCGAAGGCGAACCCGGACTCGTCGGCCACGGCGATCAGCTCGACCACCCCGGTGCCGTCGCTCGGCTGCCGCCCGGCGTCCGGCGGGGGGCCGGCATCGAAGCCCCCGTCTTCACCCGGAAACGGAGTGGTGCCGAAGACCGCGACCTTGCACCCCATCGACAGCCCGGAGACCGACGCGTAGCAGGCGGCCTGGCGGTTGAAAAAGGTGGCCCTGGCCGCCGCCGAGCAGGTCGGCAGGTTCTCGAGGCAGGTGACGATCGTCGCCAGGGTGTCGGTCTCGGCCGTGGTGCAGGCCTTGAGCTTCTCGGCACAGACCGCCCGGGTCCCGTACGGCTTGCTCAGGTCCAGGCCGGTGCAGTCGCCCGCTTTGGCGTTGAGGTCGATCGCTTCCGACTTGTCGCAGGCGGCAGGCACTCCCCCACCCGAGCAGCCCACCATCGTCGCCACCGCCACCGCCGACAGCCCCACCCGCCAGAAGGTCATCATGGGCGGCGCTTCTAGCCCGCCTCCCGCTCCGGTGTCTCGTCGTCGCGCCGGCAGGCGCCTGTCAGCAGCTCAGAGCGATCGGCGGGCCTCGTTCCAGACGTCGCGCAAGGTCACGGTGGCGAGGGCCCGGCGGTAGCGCTGAGGGCCCTGCTCGACCGAACGGATCTTGGTGGCGAGGCTTCGGGCGAGGACGAACGCCATCAGCAGAATCAGCCCGCCGGGGACCACCGCCATCAGAACCACCGCCAACATCTTCATCAGGGCTGCCATGTGCGTCACTCCTGCCACCTGACCCTCGTCCTGTGCAGCGCTCGTGCCGGGCAGCCCCAGAGCCACTCGTTCAAAGAATGTCGACGGTTGCAGCGAGTGAGACATTCAAAAAGCCGCGATTCCTGCCATCGGTGCCACAGCTTTCCGGTTCATCGGTGGGGTAAACCCTGCCGGGTCAGTTAAGGTGAAAACCGGGTGGCGAGGGCCGACGAGATGAGTATTTCCCTGAGCAATGTCGAAGACGCAGCGCGTCGGCTCGAGCTGACCGGCTACCTGCCCTCGAAAGAGATCTCGACGGTGGCGTTCCTCACCGACCGCCTCGAGAAGCCGGTGCTGATCGAAGGCCCGGCCGGGGTGGGCAAGACCGACTTCGCCCGGGCGCTGGCCGAGGCCACCGGCCGCGAGCTGATCCGCCTGCAGTGCTACGAGGGGCTGGACGAAGCCAAGGCGCTCTACGAGTGGGAGTACGCCAAGCAGCTGCTCTACACCCAGATGATGAAGGAGAAAATCAACGATGTGATCGCTGGGGCGCGGTCGATCGCCGAGGCCGTGGAGCGCATCGCCGCGCAGGAGGACGCCTTTTTCTCGGAGCGGTTCATCCAGCCGCGCCCTCTACTGCAGGCCATCAGCGCTGAACGGCCGGTGGTCTTGCTCATCGACGAGGTCGACAAGTCCGACCCGGAATTCGAGGCCTTTCTGCTGGAGGTCTTAAGCGACTTCCAGGTGTCGATTCCCGAGCTCGGCACCCGCCGGGCGCGGCACATCCCTTCCGTTTTCCTGACCTCCAACGATTCGCGGGACATGAGCGATGCGCTCAAGCGCCGCTGCCTGCACCTCTACATCGACTACCCCGACCGCGACCTCGAACTCAAGATTGTTCAGCTCAAGCTCCCGTCCATCGGAGAACGATTGACATTGCAGCTGGTGGAAGCCAT
>JAGSPQ010000553.1 GCA_018262385.1 Myxococcaceae bacterium
CAGGCGTTCTTCTCGCGCGAGTCGAAGATCTCGCTGCGCTGGCTGACCTGGGAAGACCGGCCGATCGACGAGGCGTTCTTCAAGCAGCGCATCGAGGCGGCCGATCGGCTGCGGCGCGAGGCCTACCCCGGCGAGACGACCTACCGGGTGGTGCACGGCGAGGCGGATGGGATCCCCGGGCTGGTGGTCGATCGGTTCGGCGACTACCTCTCGGTGCAGTTCCTCGTCCCCGGAGTCGAGCAGCGAAAAGAGCTGATCGCCGACCTGCTGGTGGCCCACTTCAAGTGCAAGGGGATCGTCAACCGCTCGGACGTGGGCGTGCGGGCGCTCGAGGGGCTGGCGCTGGAGAAAGGGGTGATCCGCGGAGACGTTCCTCCCTCGGTCACCTACCACGAGGGGGCGATCGAGCTGCGGGCCGACCTGATCAACGGGCAGAAGACCGGCGCGTTCCTCGATCAGCGCGAGAACCACGTGGTCGCCGGCAACTACGCCAGCGGCGAAGCGCTCGACTGCTTCGCCTACCACGGCGGCTTTGCGCTGCAGTTGGCGCGGAAGGCGAAGCGGGTGACCGCGGTCGAGATCTCCGAGCCGGCCTGCGCGCAGATCGTGGTGGCGGCCAAGCTCAACGGCCTGACGAACGTCGACGTGATCACCGCCAACGCCTTCGACTTCCTGCGCGACATGGTCGACGAGGGGAAGAAGTACGACACGATCGTGCTCGACCCGCCCTCGTTCGCGAAGAACAAGAACGCGATCGAGGCGGCGATCCGCGGGTACAAGGAGATCAACCTGCGGGCGATGCAGCTGCTCAACCCGGGCGGGTACTTGATCACCGCCAGCTGCACCTACCATGTGCCCGAGGCCGAGTTCGAGGCGATGCTCGACTCGGCGGCGGCGGACGCCAAGCGGCGGATCCAGATCGTCGAGAAGCGCGGCGCGGGCAAGGATCACCCGGTGCTGCTCGGGCTGCGCGAGACCCGCTACCTGAAGTGCTTCGTGCTGCGGGCCGCTTAGGATTGCGTCACGTCTCGACCGGCGGGGGCAGCCCCGAGCCGTTGCGCAGCGCGAGGTAGAGCCCGGTGAGCAGCAGGTAGGCCAGGCCCCAGGCGGGGATGATGCCGACGCAGCAGGCGACGAAGCCGACGAGGAACACCAGGCCGCCGATGAAGCCGAAGCCGAGGATGCTCAAGCGGTGGCCCTTGGCGATCACGTAGGCGCGGCGAATCGACTCGACCGGACTGCTGTCGCCGTAGACGAGCTCCATGTTGGCGAACACCAGCGGGAGGCTGACGTAATAGAGCACCGGGATCAGCGCGAGTCCGCCGAGGACGAGGATCCCCGCCCCCGGCCCGCGCAGCGCCCGGCCCCAGTGGTCGAGGTCGCCGAACGACAGCCCCGACACCGCCGCCGCGACCACCAGCAACGCCCCCATGTAGAGGAGCACCGGCAGCAGCACCATCAGCTGGATCAGGATCACCTGGAGGATGTAGCGGCCCAGCTTCGGCAGCTGGGTCATGATCCGGCCGACGTCGGCCTTCTTCCCGTTGAGCACGTCGATCAGGATCCGGATCAGCCCCATCTGGAAGGCGCCCTGCACGATCATCGAGACGATCTGCGACATCACCGACGAGATGACCGTCACCGCCACGATCCCGACCGTGCCGGCCCGCTCGCCGACGATCCCCTTGGCGATGGCCTGGAAGACCGAGTTGAAGAGGACGGCGACGAAGCCGACCGCCATCAGGATCAGCACCGCCACCGACAACATCACCCACTCCTGCTTCCACTTCTCGAAGGCGTAGTTCCAGATCCCGTCGAAGCTGTAGCTGTCGCGGGTGAAGGGAAACGCCTCGGTGCCGGTGAGCGATCGGCAGGCCGGACACATCGGCTCGGAGCCGCCGCCGTTGCACTCGTCGCAGGTGAAGTTGCCGCAGCGCCCGCAGGTGCGGGTGGCCGTCCGATCGGGGTGAATCGCGCACTTCGCGCCAAACCCTGCCGTCTGTGATTCCCTCATGTGCCCCCTGGCGACAACGAGCGCACGAAGCTAACTCGGCGCGCCGGGGCATACACTTGGAACTTCGATGACTTCCCTCTCCAGCGCGCTGACCGAGACCCGGGCGGTGCTGCGCCAGGCCGACCGCGCGTGGTCGAAGCACGGCTGCCCGTCGACCGCCGAGTGCTGCCAGCTGCAGACCACCGGCCGCCCGCCCTGGCTGTGGCCGAGCGAGTGGGCGCTGGTGGTGAAGAAGGTCAACGGGGTGCTTCCTCCGGCGCGCGCCGACGGCGGCTGTCCCTTCCTCGACCCCAGCGGGAAGCGCTGCACGGTGTACGAAGACCGCCCGCTCGGCTGCCGCACCTTCTTCTGCCACCGGATCACCGGCCCGGCCGCGGTGCCGGCCGAGGCGACGAACGGGCTGTTCGATCGACTGCGGGCGCTGAACGTGGCGCTCGACGACGAGGCACAGGTGAGGTCGCTGCCCGACTGGCACCGGGCCGAAGCCGAGCGCGCCAAAACACGGTAAAGGAGCCGGCCATGCGCACCCGGCTCCTGTTGGCCTTCACCCTCGCGGCGGCAGCCTGCACCCCGGTGAAGGAAGCGAAGTTCTCGGTGCGCGCCAGCGTCGAGCAGCTGCAGGTGACCCACGCCGAGCCGGGCACGGTGCTCGAGGTGCGCGATCGCGCCGGAGGGGTGGTGGCGAGCGGCACCGTCGACCCGCTCGGCAGCTTCATGTTCCGCAAGCTCCCGCCGGGCGACGGCTACGTGGTGCGGCTCAAGGACTCCAACCCCGTCGAGCAGACCGGGTTCCTGACGGTGATGTCGATCGCGTCGAGCAAGCCGCCGCCCGAGCTGTACACCGGCCAGCCGCTGGTGAAGGGGTTCAACTACCTGAAGATGCGCGACGGGACGATGCTCTCGGCGTGGGTCACCCTGCCGGGCACCGAGAGGGGCCGGTTCCCGACGGTGGTGAACTACTCGGGGTACTCGGCCTCGAAGCCGGGCAAGCCGCTGGCGGACTTCGAGTTCCTCTGCCCGGACTTCCCGGTGGTCTGCACCCCGCCCTACGACACCACCGCGCTGCTGGCGGGGATGGCGGGGTACGCGACGGTGAGCGTGAACATGCGCGGCACCGGCTGCTCGGGCGGCGCGTACGACTACTTCGAGCCGATGCAGATCCTCGACGGGTACGACGTGATCGAGATCGTCGCCGCGCAGAGCTGGGCGCTCCACCACCAGGTGGGGATGGTCGGCCTGTCGTACCCCGGGATCTCGCAGCTGTTCGTCGCCGCCGAGCGGCCGCCGGGGCTGGCGGCGATCGCGCCGATGTCGGTGATCGGCAACACCGCCTCGACCCTGCTGCCGGGGGGGATCCTCAACGACGGCTTCGCGCTGAGCTGGGTGAAGAACGTGCTGAGCAAGGCGGTGCCCTACGGCCAGGGCTGGGAGCAGGACCGCGTCGACGCCGGCGACGAGCAGTGCCGGGAAAACCAGCTGCTGCACGGCCAGCTGATCGACAACGTGGCGCAGGCGCGGCTGATCGAGTTCTACGATCCGGCGGAGCACGATCGGTTCAACCCGTCGCTGTTCTCCGAGAAGATCAACGTCCCGGTGTTCCTCACCGGCAACTGGCACGACGAGCAGACCGGGCCGTACTTCTTCACCCTCCTCGATCGGTTCACCTCTTCGCCGGCGGTGCGGATGACGGTCACCAACGGAGTGCACGTCGACGGGCTGGCGCCGCAGGTGCTGGCCGAGTGGCAGGTGTTCCTCGATCTGTTCGTCGCCAGACGGGTGCCGGTGGATCCGAAGCTGCGCACCTTCGCCCCGTTCATCTTCGACGTCGCCTTCCAGTCGAAGATGACGCTGCCCGACACCCGCTTCACCCAGTACCCGACCCGGGACGAGGCGGTGGCCGCGTGGAAGGCCGAGCCGAAGCTGCGGGTGATCTTCGAGACTGGCGCCGGGGACGCGGATCTGGGCGCGCCGAAGGGGACGTTCGAGGCCAGCTTCGCGCAGTGGCCGGTGCCGACGGTGCCGCTGCGGTTCTACTTCCAGCCGGG
>JAGSPQ010000554.1 GCA_018262385.1 Myxococcaceae bacterium
GGGAAGGCGGACTTCAAGCCGGCGTACAGCTGGTCGAGGCGAAGCGAGGCGCCGTCGCCGCCCGCCCAGTCGAGCGCTCCCCCCGGCGGGCCGTCGCCGCGGGTCACCGGGTACGCCTGCTGGTGCCCGTAGTCGAACGGAGTGACTTCACAGCCGATCATCGACGCCATCTGATCCTGCGCCCCGAGCGAGCGGATCACCGGGTCGAAGTCGGTGATGAAGTCGTGATCGGTCGACACCAGCACGTCGACCCCTTCCGCCGCGAAGGACGCGACCCGCGCCGCGTTGGCGACCGAGCTGTCGGCGCTCGCCACC
Source organism: Myxococcaceae bacterium (assembly GCA_018262385.1). Classification (GTDB taxonomy): domain Bacteria; phylum Myxococcota; class Myxococcia; order Myxococcales; family Myxococcaceae; genus JAGSPQ01. The sequence continues at coordinate 316 of JAGSPQ010000554.1, forward strand.
GCGTGCACGTGGAGGTCCGCGCTCATCCAATCCCTGGTGTCCACCACCCGGGCGAGGGTGGCGTTGACGGTCGCGGCCGTGGTGGTGAGATCGACCGGCTGCCCCGCCATCGGGAAGGTGTCGGGGAAGGCGGAGTACTCCGGCCCGCGGGTGACGAACACCTCGTAGGCGCCCGGCGGCACCCGCAGCTCGAGGCTGCCGGTCGCGGGGACGAAGCCGATCGCCGCGATGTTCGAGGGGACCTCGTCGACGTCGAAGAACGGCCGGTAGTGCGCGAGCTGGGTGGGGCAGGGGCCCGAGGGGCAGCGCACCGTCACCTTCGAGGTCAGCGCGGCCCCGAACGGATCCTTCACCGAGACGCTCAAGGTGCGCGAGCGCCCGAGCTTCAGCGCCGCCGACACCTGGCCGGTCGAGGGCACCGTCACCGCGGTGGGGGCCTCGACTGCGTGGCCCCGCTCACCGGCGACGACGGTGTAGTTGCCCGGAGGCAGATCGACCTTCGCCTTGCCCAGGCTGTCGGTGACCAGCACCGTCTTCTGCTTCGCCGAGCTGTCGATCACCGCGACCCGGACCGCGGCGCCAGGCAGATCATCGTCGAGCCGGGTGACGGTGACGTCGAGCCGCGCCCGCGAGGTCGCGTCGAAGGTCTGCATCTGCGACAGCGCGTCGCCCAGATCCCGGCCGACGAAGAGGTCGCGCAGGTAGCTGCGCTGGCTGCCGGCGAGGATCCCGAACGAGCCCGGCCGCCTGGTCGCCTGGGCGTCGATCCAGGTCAGCAGCCCGGTCTGGCCTTCGCCGCCGGCGAGCAGGCCGACCACCCCGCTGACGTAGAGCAGCGCGCTGCTCGGCTCGGGCGTCTTCGGATCGGCGAACTTGTAGCTGCGCACCGCATAGGCGACTTCCTCGGCCTGGTAGCCGTACCAGGGCGAGGCGTCGGCGGTGCAGCCCTTGGCGCCCAGGCCGTTCTTGCAGCTGCCGGGGTTGAAGAAGTCGCTCACGCCGCCCTGCTCGAACAGGTCGCCGACCCCGGTGACGATGTTCTCTTTGCCGCTGTTGCAGAACGCGGTGAGCACGCGCACCCGGCTCTCGCCCGGCGAGAGGACGAAGTAGGTGGTCGCGGTGATCGGCAGCGGGAGGTTCGGATCCGTCACCAGCTTCACCCCCGCGCCGAGGTACTGGTCGATGATGTTGGGCACGTTGATGTAGTCGTTGACCGCGTCGACCCCGGTGGCGGCGATCACCGCGGCGCCGCCGGTCGACCCGTCCTGCAGCACCTCGACCTTCTTGGCGTTGATGGTGCGGCCGAACGCGTAGAGCACGGTCAGCTTGCCGATCTGGTCGCGGGGGGCCTGGCCGGCGGCGCGCTTCAGATCGGCGTCGATGATCGCTCCGCCGTAGGGGGCCGCGCCGATGTGCCGGTAGGGCCGCTGGATCACCACCCGGATCTTGTCGTTCTCGAGCAGGTAGTCGCCGACGACCCCCTGGGCGAACGGGCCTCCGACCAGCTCGGCCTCGGCCTCGATCAGCTTTGCCTTCGCGCCGTTGCCGACCGCGGAGAAGAGGCCGGTGGCGGCGAGATCCACCTCGCAGCGCTCCGACGGCTGCGGCACGGGCAGCGGCTTCTTCGCCGGGCAGGCAGAAAGGACGGCGGCGAACAGCGCCAGCGCAAGCGGGGATCTCATGGGCCCCACGGCTTAGCCCCGCAGACCGCGGCGCCACAACGATCTGGGTCACCGGCCTGTCCGGCGCTTGCTACACTCCGGCCCCTTTCGAATGCCGATCACGCGCACCGAAGCCGAACTCCAGTCGGCGATCGAGACGATGTTCCGGGTGAGGGCGGTGGAGTCGCCTCCCGACGAGCAGGGCGCTCGCACCATCTGGCACCGCGGCCACAAGGGTGCCGACCTGGTCACCTGGGTCGATGCCTTCGGCCGGGTGACCCGCCAGGAGCTCTACCTGTTCGACGATTGCCTCGTCTGGGAGAAGGCGTCGGGGGTGCGCACCGGGCAGTCGGAGGATCGCGAGGGCAGCCGGCTCACTCCTGCGCCGGGGATGATCGCCTTCGACTCGGACAACGACGACGAGCGGATCGTGCGGGCGCGCAAGGCGCTCGGGCCCTACGGCGGCGCCGACAAGTTCATCCTCCACGCGCGGGGGTTGGTCGGCGGGCTGCCGCCTGGCGATGACGAGGTCACCCGCGGCGCCGACGCGGTCAATCTGGCCGAGCGGGTTGCCTTGCGGCAGGAGAGCGAGCGGCGCGCGGCGGCGCTGGCCAAGGCCAGGAGGCTGCGGCTGATCGCGGTGACGGCCGGGTGCGCGCTGATCGGGCTGGGGCTGCTGATCTGGATCTTCGGGCTGGGGCCGTGACGATGCGCAGCGAGAGCCAGCGGGTGGCCCAGTTCGGCACCACCGTCTTCTCCGAGTTCTCGCGGTTGGCCGGCGAGGCGAAGGCGGTGAACCTGGGCCAGGGCTTCCCCGACTTCGACGGCCCGGACGAGGTGAAGCAGGCGGCGTGGGAGGCGATCCAGGGCGGGGTGAACCAGTACGCGCTGGGACACGGGGCCCAGGTGCTGCGCGAGGCGATTGCGGCCCACGCGCTGCGCTTCTACGACCAGCGGGTGGATCCCCAGAGCATGGTGTGCGTCACCAGCGGCGCGACCGAGGCGATCTTCGACACCGCGATGGCGCTGCTGGATCCGGGCGACGAGGCGGTGCTGTTCGAGCCGTTCTACGACTCGTACGTGGCGAGCGTTCAGATGGCCGGCGCGGTGCCCCGGTACGTGCGGCTGTTCCCTCCGGATGTGACCCACGCGGCCTGGTGGTTCGACGAGTCGGAGCTCGCGGCGGCGTTCGGCCCGAAGACCCGGCTGGTGTTCCTCAACACTCCGCACAACCCGACCGGCAAGGTGTTCACCCGCGACGAGCTGAAGCTGATCGGCGCTTTGGCGGCGAAGCACGACGCGGTGGTGTTGTCGGACGAGGTGTACGAGCACCTGGTGTTCGCTCCGGCGCGGCACGTGCGGTCGGCGACGATTCCCGAGCTGGCGGATCGGACGCTGACGATCAGCAGCGCCGGGAAGAGCTTCTCGTTCACCGGGTGGAAGGTGGGTTGGGCGCTCGGGCCGGCTGCGCTGGTGAAGGCGGTTCAGAAGGCCCACCAGTGGGTCACCTTCGCCACCGCCTCGCCGTTTCAGGTCGCGATCGCCAAGGCGCTCGCGCTGCCGGACTCGTACTTCACCGGCTTTCAGGCGATGTACCGCGCCAAGCGGGATCTGATCTGCGGCGCGCTCGAGCGGGCGGGCTTGAAGCCGCTGGTGCCCGAGGGCAGCTACTTCGTGATCGCGCGGACCGACGCCCGGCTCGGGTCCCACCCGGACGACTTCTCGTTCTGCCGCTGGCTCACCACCACCGGCGGCGTCGCCGCGATTCCTCCCTCGGCGTTCTACAGCCAGCCCCACCGGGCAGAGGCGCGTGCGCTGGCGCGGTTCGCCTTCTGCAAGACCGACCCCCTGCTGCAGGAAGCGGCCCGTCGACTCGCCGCGCTCAAGTAGCCCCCGCCCCGGGCCGGGGTCCCCCCGATCGCTCGACCCCGGAGCACCCCGTGCTCCCGTGCTCCAGGCAACCCGTGCTCCCGTGCTCCAGGCAACCCGTGCTCCCGTGCTCCAGGCCTGATCATTGATCACATCTCCCGCGCCGCCGTCCAACCGGCGAAATAGGCGAGGAATTTGTCGTAGCCGCGGCACCAGCAGACAGCTTCCCGGAGCTGGCCAGCTCGGATGCCGAGCTCGAGGGGATGTACCGCTTCATGAGCAACGAGGCGGTGGGGTGGAAAAAAGTCCTCGAGCCTCATCTGGCGGCCACCGTCGAGCGCGCTCAATCATCTGCGCGGACGTTGTTGGTGATCCAGGACAGCAGCGACTTCTATTTTTCGGGAGAAGCGCTTCGCGAGGGCCTGGGCCACATGCCTCAGGGCCAGGGATTCATCGGGCACTTCGCGCTCGCGGTGGCGTGTGACGGCACTGAACGCAGCCCGCTTGGGCTGCTCGGGGTGGAGACCATCTTCCGGCGCGGCCCAGCCACCCCGAAGCCGAAGCACGAACGGGAGTCTGCGCGCTGGCCACGCATGGTGGACGAGATCCAAACAAGAGTCGGCAAACTCAGGCCGATTCACGTGATGGACCGCGAGGCCGACGACTATTCGCTGCTCGCCAAGCTCACCGCAGAGGCCGGGCGTTTCATCATTCGAATCAACGAGGGCCGGGTGCTGGAGCATGAGGGACGACCTCCCTCGTCCGAAACGCCGCACCTCAATGAGGCGCTGCAGGTGCTTGAAGGAACCGTCCTTCGGACTGTTGTGCTCAGCCGGCGGGTGGCCAAGAACAAGAAGAACGCGAGGAGCCATGCTTCTCGTGATCGCCGGGAAGCGAATCTCAGCGTCCGCGCGCTGCAGGTCAGAGTGCAGAAGCCCTACAACGTGAAGCACGAAACGAAGGCCCTGACGCTGAACGTCGTCCAGGTGTTTGAGCCCAGTCCCCCTGAGGACGCGGAGCCGATCTGCTGGACGCTGGCGACCAGTGAACCCATCTCCACCCTCGCCGAAGTCACCGCGGTGGTCGACTGGTACTGCGCTCGCTGGTTGGTCGAAGAATTCTTCAAGGCGCTGAAGACGGGCTGCGCCTTCGAGAAACGCCAGCTTGAGACCGCGCATTCGCTGCTCAACGCCTTGGCTGTCCTGGCCCCAGTGGCCTGGCGACTACTGGTGTTGCGGAGCCTCAGCCGCGAACGTCCTGAGACCCCGGCTTCCACCGTTTTCAGTGAGGACGAACTGAAACTGCTTCGAGTGATGTCCAAACGGGTGAAGCTCTCGAACGAACCAAGTGTCGACGAGGCCTTGCGAGCGATCGCAGGACTTGGAGGTCACCTGAAGAACAATGGCCCGCCTGGCTGGATGGTCATCGGGCGCGGCTACGACAAATTCCTCGCCTATTTCGCCGGTTGGACGGCGGCGCGGGAGATGTGATCAATGATCAGGC
>JAGSPQ010000555.1 GCA_018262385.1 Myxococcaceae bacterium
GAGGATGATCGCGTTGGTGGCGAGCCAGACGTCGTCTGCGATGGTGACCGGTTGCGGCCTGGGCATCGCCCGGCGCTGGTAGGTGCCGTGGTAGCTGTTGTCGAACACCCGCACCCCGGGGCCGATCAGCCCCCGCGCGCCGATGGTGATCCGGCCGGTGCAGCCGAACCAGACTCCGTCGTTGAGGTAGGTCTGTTCGCCGATGGTGAGGACCGCGTCGCGCTCGACCTCGAAGTAGATCGGAGTGAGCTTCGCGTCGAGAACCACGTCATCGCCGATCACGATCTGGCCACCGGCGTTGCGCACTTTGGGGCCGAGCCCCGTCACCCGCACCCCGATCCCCAGCTGGTTCACGTCGCGCAGCAGGTAGCGGCTGCGCGCGGTGGCGGTGACGAAGCCGAACCCCTTCTTCGCGAACCCGAGCACCCCGAGGTGGAGGTTGTGGGCGATCTTGGCCCGCAGCTTCTCGACGTTGCTGAGGGTGCTGCTGGGCTCGAGCCCCTGCGGGGCCAGGTTCAGGAGCGGCGCAGCACGGGGTTCGGGGAGGGGCGCGTTGGACACGGCCCAATCAGCAACCGGGGGGCCAACCCGGCTGCCTCGGGCGGGGCGCCGAACGTGGGGCGCAATGTCTCAGCTGAGGCGATCGTGCTCCTCACCGACCCGAGGTGAAGGGCGAGCACCGGGTCGATCTGCTCGGGGACGTGGATCAGCCGCACCGCCTGGAAGAGGCGCTCGGCGTCGGGCCAGGTGCGGCGCAGCGAGTTGAGCCACATCTTCAGCCGCCCGGGCGCACGCCTGGGCCGCAGCCGGGCCTTGTGCTTCACCAGTTCCCAGAAGACCGCCAGCATGGGGGACAGCTCGAGCCACTCGGCCGGCTGGGGGATCGCGGGGCGCAGGCCGCGGATGCGCTGGGCGAGGAAGGGATCGCTGATCGCCCCCCGGCCGAGCATCACGTCTTCGCAGCCGGTGGTCTGCCGGAGCCGCCGGAAGTCCTCGGCGGTGAAGACGTCGCCATTGCCGATCACCGGAATCGAGACGCTGCGGCGGATGAGGTCGAGCCAGTTCCAGCGGGCGGGAGGCCGGTAGCCGTCGGCTTTGGTGCGGGCGTGGACGACGAGCTCCTGGGCGCCTGCGGCTTCGAGCGCCTGGGCGCAGGCGATCGCCAGGCCGGGGTCGTTGATCCCCAGCCGCATCTTCGCGCTCACCGCCATCGCCGCCGGCACCGCCGCCCGCACCGCCCCCACGATCCGGCCCAGCAGCTCGGGCTCGCCCAGCAGCGCCGCGCCTCCCCGGTGGCGATTGACGGTCGGCGCCGGGCAGCCGAAGTTGAGGTCGATGCCCCACGGCCCGAGGGCGGCGAGCGCGGCGGCGTTGAGGGCGAGGCAGGCGGGGTCCGAGCCGAGCAGCTGCACCCGAACCGGAGTCCCCGCCCGGGTGCGGCCGCCGTGGCGCAGCTCGGGCGAGACGCGGCAGAAGATCTTGTCGGGCACCGGAGCGCCGCTGACCCGAACGAACTCGGTGACGCACCAGTCGTAGCCGCCGACCCGGGTGAGCACGTCGCGCAGCACGTCGTCGGCAACGCCTTCCATCGGCGCCAGCACCAGCCGCCCCGGCGGGATCATCGCGGCTCCAGTTCGGGTGGGAACGGAATGCTCGGCAGGTGGGTCAAGGTGCACGACGGTCGAGGGGGAACCCCGATGAAACACACCTCGCCCCGGCAGAGCAATGTAGGCTGTGGGCCAGCTCTCTCCGGAGGAACGCCTTGCTCATCCTGATCGCCGCCCTGGTGTTGACGGCTGACCCGCGATTCGTAGGCGGGGCGCAGCCGACCCCGCTGGGCGTGTCCGGACCGGTCGACCAGAACCCGAGCATCCAGGCGTGCACCACCCAGACGCTGCGCCTGTCGAGCAAGTGCGTGTTCGACGCCCACCCCCACCAACCGGTGAGCGAGAACGAACGGCAGAAGCAGGCGAAGGACAACCTCGAGCTCGCGCTCACCCTCGGCAAGGGAATCTGCCGCGAGCGGGCCGCTCCCACCGATCTCGACCCGAAGGAGAAGAGCCGCCGGGCGTCGGCGTGCGTCGACAACGCCACCCGCGCGGCGGGCGCCTGCTCGCTCAACGGGGCGGAGAGCCTGCTCGACGCCGAGGGCCGGTTCTCGACCCGCGCCCGCGCCTGCTACGAGTCGCTGGCGACCGCGCTGCAGTCGGCCGACGTCCCGCTCGAACAGAAGACGACGGCGCCGCCCACCAATTCGAATCGCCAGGCCGCGCAGCCGACGAAGATCTGAACAGCACCAAAGGGGAACGACCTCGATGCGAGTGATTGTGACGCTGGCAGTGGGCGTATTGGCCGTCTCGTGCGCAACCGCGAAGCCCGAGACGAAGATGTCGGCCGAGGAGGCCTTCGGCCCGTCGGTCGCCAGGAAGCTGACCCCGGCCGAGGCGAAGGCGGCGCTCGGGCCTCCGAAGGAGTGGGCCCAACAGTTTCGCCGCGACCTCGACTGTGAGCGCGCCGCCAAGGAGCTCGAGGCCAACTACGGCCACGACATGGCCTGGAGCTACCTCAAGGGGTGCATCACCAAGGGCGGCTTCACCCAGCTGAAGACCCTGTGCGTGAACTGGGAGGAGGACTTGAAGACCCGCCCGGAGGCCGGCTCGCTGATCGCCCAGGTGATCGGCGCCCGCGGGGGCAAGATCAACACCGACCTCCAGATCGTCCAGGAGGCCCGGATCCCGCTGTTCGACCTCGCCTCGGCCCTCAAGCAGTCCTCGGCGTTCAAGGGCCGCTACCTGATCGTGATCGGCAAGGTGGGCGAGACCAAGGAGGCGAAGGGCAAGTTCGAGGTCGTCCTCCAGGAGCAGGCGCTGCAGAGCGACATCAGCCGGGTGATGAGCGGCCCCAGCTACGGCTCGGTCTCGTCCGGCTCGGGCAAGGCCTCGGCGGGGTGGAAGTCGACCGGAGTGCACGGCTCGGGCTCGGCCTCGGGCAGCTACTCGAACACCCGGGTCAACGAGTCCGGGAAGATGGAGCAGCGGGTCACCGACTACTTCGACGAGACCGGGCAAGAGGTGATCGCCAAGATGAAGCAGCCCGATCCCTTCCTGCGGTCCGACAAGAACATGATCTTCGTCGTGCGCTTCGACGGGTCGGTGGTCGCCGACAACGAGAACACCAGCGAGGGAGAACAGCCCCGCCGCACCGCGCTGGTGACGTTGATTTCCTACCACGATCTTTAATGCGGCCTTGAGCCACCTGTTCGAGCCCGTGCGTCTGGGCCCGCTGACGCTGAAGAACCGCACCATCCGCGCCGCGGCGTTCGAGGGGATGTCGCCCCATCACGCGGTGACGCCCGAGCTGATCGCCTACCACTCGGCGGTCGCGCAGGGCGGGGTGGGGATGAGCACGGTCGCCTACGCCGCGGTCGAGCAGCGCGGCCTCGCCTTCGCCCACCAGCTGTGGCTGCGGCGCGAGGCGCTGCCGGGCCTGCGCGCGTTGACCGACGCGGTGCACGCCGGCGGCGCGAAGGCGTCGATTCAGCTCGGGCACTGCGGAAACATGGCCGCCAACCGCGCGGTGGCGGGGGGCCGCGCGCTCTCGCCCTCGGGGCGCTTCAACCTCTACGGGCCGGTGTGGCCCAGGGCGATGGACGCAGCCGATCTGAAGCGGGTGGTGGCGAGCTTCGGCGAGGCGGTGAGGGTCGCCGGCGAGGCCGGGTTCGATGCGGTCGAGGTCCACGCCGGGCACGGCTACCTGGTGAGCCAGTTTCTCTCGCCGTACACCAACCACCGGCGCGATCAGTACGGCGGGCCGCTGGCCAACCGGATGCGCTTCATGCGCGAGGTGATGGCGGCGGTGAAGCAGGCGGCCGGGGGCACGCTGGCGGTGGTGGTGAAGATGAACCTGCGGGATGGCTTCGCCGGGGGGATGGAGCTCGACGAGTCAGTCGAGGTGGCGCGCGCGCTCGAGCAGGAAGGGGCCGACGCGCTGGTCCTCTCGGGCGGCTTCGTCAGCCGCTCGCCGATGTACATCATGCGCGGGCCGAT
>JAGSPQ010000556.1 GCA_018262385.1 Myxococcaceae bacterium
CGTCGACTGCGCGCGGGATGAGACGGGCCGGGCCTCCGGCTGCGAGCGCGACTGGCGGCTCTACGTCGGGCAGCGCGGGAAGCTGAAGCTGCAGCAAATGACCAACATCGTCCACGACACCGAGGGGGAGATCTTCGCCACTCCCAACGGCGAGCTGCGGCTGGTGCTGACCGACCCGCAGCCCGTGCCGGCGGGCGTGCAGCGCAAAGACCAGGGGTTGAAGTGGGTGGCCGGAAAGGTGGCCAACCCACTGATCAACGTGCCCGTCGAAGAGAACGGGCGGCTGATCTACACCGAGCTGGGCATCTACGATCGCGAGCGGCTCGGCACTCCCTGCGACGACTTGTAGCCGGCTACTTCTTCCCCATCACGAAGATCCCGGGGTCGCGCGGGGTGGTCCCGAGCTCCCGGTAGGTGAAGACCGGGGGCGTGCCGGCGATGCAGTAGTCGTAGGTCCGCGCGTTGCCGGTGCCCGGCTCGGTGGTGAACTGGTTGGTGCCCTTGGTGTAGGCCGTCGCCCCGGCCGTCGCCGCCTCGTAGGTGAAGGCGCAGGTGCACGCGGTGGTTCCGGTGCAGTTGACCGTCTTGAACACGTTCGAGAGCGCCGACTGAACCGTGGCGCAGTTCCCCAGCGGGTTGCAGGAGGACGGCAGGTTCGCCGTGCCGGCCAGGTTGGTGGTGATGGCGCGGGTGACGGTGTTGGCGGTGAAGATGACCGAGCCGCGCGAGTCGCCGGTCATGTTGCTGAAGGTCAGCGTCGGGCAGGCCTGCTTGGCGCTGCCGAACATCGTGTCGGTCGAGACGCAGCCCGAGGTGTATTCCCAGGCGCCGACCACGTCGCCGCCGCAGGCGGTGAGCGCCGGGGTGCAGACCGGCATGAAGGTGAGGGTGATCAGCGGAGGATTCGCGGTGCCCCCGCCCGCTCCGCCTGCGGTGCCGCCGCCCGCGCCACCCGCGGTGCCGCCGCCTGCTCCGCCCGCGGTGCCGCCACCTGTTCCGCCCGCGGTGCCTCCGCCCGCGCCGCCGGCCGTGCCGCCACCGCTGCCCCCGGTGCCGCCGCCCGCGCCGCCGGCCGTGCCGCCCCCGCTGCCGCCGGAGCCTCCACCGGTGCCGCCGGTGCTTCCGCCACACGCCATCAACGTCGACAGGGAAACGACACTCAGCGCCACGAGCAGCTTCTTCACGGGAGACCCCCAGAGGGAAAGACGAGACGGCGTGGATTCTCTACACAGTTGCCGCCGGGGCAAGTTCCGATCACTTCTGGTTACGCGGTCCGTTGCTCCGACAGGGTCCACAGCCGCTCTTCCAGCTTCTCGTCCCGCGCCTGTGGAGCCGGCTGAGCCTCCTGGCGGTCCGAGTAATACCGCCCGCTCACCTTCGACAGCTCGGGCGCGGTCGCGCAGTAGACGCTGGTCTGCGCGCCCTGCTCGAGGCTGCCGCCGCTCATCGCGCCGAAGCCCTTGCGCAGCAGCTTGGTGCCGATCACCCCGGGATGAAGCGCCGAGGTGGTGACCGCGGTGCCGCCGAGCCGCCGGGCGAGCGCGCGGGTGAACAGCACGTTGGCCTGCTTCGAGGCGGCGTAGGCCGCGTACCCCTCGTAGTCGCGCCGGAAGTCGAAGTCCTCGAGGTCGAGGTGTCCGCGGGCGTGGGCGATCGAGCTGACGTTCACCACCCTGCCCTGCGGCGCCCGGGTCACCGCCGGCAGCAGCAGCGAAGTGAGCAGGAAGGGGGCGAGGTGATTGACCGCCATCGTCAGCTCGTGGCCGTCGGCCGACTCCCGGCGCTCGGTCTCGAAGACGCCAGCGTTGTTGAGGAGGATGTCCAGCGGCGCTCCGGCCAGGGCCTGCTCGGTCTGGGTGGCCAGCGCCCGCACCTGCTGGAAGGAGGCGAGGTCTCCCCACACCGGCAGGGCCCCCGGGCCGACCGACTTTGCCGAGGCGCGGGCCCGGGCCTCGCCGCGGCCGTGCACCAGGACGGTCACCCCGCGCTGGTGCAATTCCTTCGCGGTGGCAAGCCCGATTCCATCGGTTGCGCCGGTGACCAGTGCGTGGATCATGGTCAATCCCTAGCCCTGACCGAAATGCCCGGCAACGGTGGAGTGCCAACGCAGAACATTGTTCAATGCGGGCCGTTGCATCAGCCCACCACCCAGACGCGCTTGCGACCGTTCAAGCCGACCCAGTTCGGCCGGTACACCCTGCTGATGCCTCTGGCGTCGGGCGGGATGGGAGAGATCTTCCTCGCCCGGCTCGAGGGGGTGCAGGGGTTCGAGAAGCAGTGCGTGATCAAGAAGATCCTCCCCCACCTGACCCAGGAGGAGGACTTCGTCACCCGGTTCGTCAACGAGGCGAAGACGCTGGTGCAGCTGCAGCACGGGTCGATCGCGCAGGTGCTCGACATGGGCCTGCACGAGGGCGAGCCGTACCTGGCGCTGGAGTTCGTCGACGGCAAGGACCTGCGGAAGGTCGCCGCCCGCGCACGCGAGCGGAACATGCCGCTGCCGCTGACCTTCGTCCTCTACACGATGAGCCGGGTGCTCGACGCGCTCGCCTACGCGCACCGCAAGCGGGACGACGAAGAGAAAGAGATCGGCCTGGTTCACCGCGACGTGAGCCCGCAGAACATCCTCATCTCGTACGAAGGCGAGGTGAAGGTGATCGACTTCGGCCTCGCCAAGTCGACCCTCAACGTCTCGCGCACCAACCCGAGCATCGTGCTGGGCAAGTTCCTCTACATGTCGCCCGAGCAGGCACGGCACGCCAAGGTCGATCGCCGGACCGACCTCTACTCGGTGGGCCTGTGCCTCTACGAGCTGGTGGCGGGGAAGAATCCGTTCGACGACGTGCCGCCGGGCGAGCTGATGGCGAAGGTCGCCACCCCCACCATCGCCAACATCCAGCAGGTCGAGCCGCTGTGCCCCGGCCCGGTGGCGCAGACGGTGATGAAGGCCCTCGCGGTCGACCCGGCCCAGCGCTACCAGACGGCGGAGGAGTTCCGGGGGCGGCTGATGTCGGTGCTGGTCGACATCGATCCGGCGGCCGGCCCCGAGAGCTGCAGCCGCTTCATGCGCGAGGCGTTCGCCGCCGAGTACAACAGCGAACGCAAGCTGCTCGCCTCGCTGCGAGAGCAGCGGCTGCCTCCCCCCGCCGCCCCGGTGATGGTGCGCGAGCCCGAGCCGCTGGGCGGAGGAAGGAAGGAGGTCAGCACCGCGGTCCGCAACCTCACCGAGCTGGCGCGGCGCTCGATGGGGATGCCGTTTGGCGAAGAGCTCACCCCGATGCCGACCGACCCGCGGACGCTCAAGGGCCACGGGCCGCCCGAGCTCACCCCGACGCCGATCGCCCGGGGGCTGGACGAGCAGCCCGAGCTGCCCAAGGGGGGCCCGGGGCGCGGCCGGGTGGGCGACAAGCCGGCCGGACCCGCCCAGCTCTCGTTCGCACCCACCGCCCGGCTGAAGGAAGACGACGGCCGGGCGGCGCAGACGGATCGCGAGACGATGCCGAGCATCAACATCCAGCTGAGCGCGGTGCCGGAGCTCGACCCGAGAGGGGAGCCGGTCACGTCGCGGGTCCATGGGGTGGTGCTGGACGAGGCGCGCGGCTCGGGACCGCAGCCGATTCTCGGAGAGCTGATCGAGCCGGGGCCTCCGATGCTCAAGCCCAGCTCGCCCTGGAGCGCGAACGAGACCACCCTGCCGGCTGGAGTCGCGTTCGAGGCCGAGCGGGGCGACTCGCCGATGGCGCTGCCGGCGGTGATGACCTCCGAGCCGTCGGAGACCTTCGAGCCGGGCCGGGTGCCGGTGCTGATGGACGGGCGGCGCGCTTCGATGCCGATGCGGCCGGTGGTGGCGCCGCTGCCCCAGGCGCTGAAGAACAAGGCTCCTCCGCCGGAGCCCGCCGAGACGACCGGGAAGACCACCACCGGCCGCAGCGGGTTCATGTGGGTGGTGATTCCGCTGCTGGCGGTGCTCGGGGTGGCGGGCTTCGTGCTCTACGACCTGTACGAGGACCAGCTGGCGAAGCAGCTGCAAGAGATGGAGCG
>JAGSPQ010000557.1 GCA_018262385.1 Myxococcaceae bacterium
GAAGCTCTTCGCCGGGTCGTTCTACAGCGACGCCTACTCGCTCGAGCTGCCCTGGGACGTGCTGGACTTGAAGACCGAGCAAGGCGGGCTGACGCCCTTCAAGACCGGCGGCAGCCTCCAGACGAACTCCCTCGGGCTGCATGATCCGCAAGGCGGCGTCTGGTCGATGCGGGCGACCCGCAAGGACCCCAGCCGCTTTCTCGCCACAAAGGGAACGCAGTCCGGCGCGAGCGAGACGGTGAGCCACGGCTTCACTGCGATGCACCCCGAGGCGGCCCTCGCGGTGACGAAGTTGGCGCAGGCGGCGGGAGTGCTGCACGCCGAGCCGCGGCTGCTGTACCTGCCGGATCAAGAAGGCCTCGGCAGGTTCCGCGGGTACCTCGGCGACGAGCTGGTGCTGCTGGAGCGAACCCCGAAGGAACCGGACCAGGGCGTGCTGCCTGAGGCGCTGGCCGGAAAGCCGAGCGCCGCCGGCCCGACCCGCTTCCGGACGACGGAAGAGACGCTGGAGAAGTTGCGGGAGAAGCCCGCGACCCACCTGCTCGATCAGGAAGCGATGCTTCGGGCGCGACTGCTCGATCTGTTCATCGGCGACTGGGATCGCCACCCGGGGCAGTGGCGCTTCGCCGCCATCCCCAACCCGGACGGAACCCACACCTACCGGCCGATTCCGCGCGACCGCGATCAGGCGTTTGCGAACTACGACGGGCTGGCGCTGGTCCTGGCCCGGATCTCTGCGGCGCAGCCCCGCGAGATCCAGCCGTTCACCGGCGACTACGGCAACCTGCGGTGGTTGACCTACAGCGCGCGCGACCTCGACCCGATCTGGCTGAACCGGCTTCCTCGCCCGCGGTGGCTGGCGATCGCCACCGACCTGCAGCACGCCCTCACCGACGAGGTGATCGACGGGGCGATGGCGACCTGGCAGCCCGAGACCTACCAGCTCGACGGCGCCCGAATCGCCGCGGCGCTGAAGCTGCGCCGGGACAAGCTGGTCGACGTCGCCGACGCGTTCTTCGCCATCCTCAACGAAAAGGCCGAGGTGCTCGGGTCGACCGGGGCTGACCGCTTCGACCTCTGGTTCGAAGAAAACGGCGCGGTGCGACTGGCGGTGCGGGACGGCGAGGCAGGCGGCGCGGCCTGGTTCGATCGCGTCTTCGAGGGCGACCAGACGAGGCAGCTGCGCATCTACGCCCTCGCCGGCGACGACGTCCTCACGGTTCACGGCTCGCCCCACCGCGCGATCGACATCCGCTTCGTCGGAGGCGAGGGCCAGGACCGGGTGACGGCGGCGACCGGGGGCCAGGTGCTTCGCGCGCCCGCGATTCGGCTCTACGACAGCGACCCCGGCGCGCAGATCGACCCCTCGATCGAGGTGCGCGACGAGCGGTCGAACCTCGCGTCGCTCAACCAGTACGACCGAACCGAGAACCACGATCCGGACACCGGGGTGTTCATCCCGGGCCACCGCGCCAACCCCGACGAGGGCCTCCTGTCCGGAGGCCGCTACACCCACCTCGTCCAGGGCTACAAGCGCAGCCCCTTCGCCGCCCGCCACGACGTCACCGCCACCTTCGCCACCGCCACGCTGGGGGTCGCGCTCGATTACCGCGCGCTGTTTCCCCAGAGCGCGGACCTGCTCGATCAGCAGCTCGAGCTGTCGCTGAAGGCGCCGACCCACACCCGAAACTTCTTCGGCCACACCAACGCCTACGTCGACGACGGGCAGCCGCTGGACTTCTACCGGGTGCGGCAAGCCGGGGTTGAGGCCCGCTACGGCCTGTTCTTCGGCTTCGGAGGCGAGCGCAGCCGGGTGGGTGTGCAGCTGGTGACCCAGACGATCGTCACCGAGCCCACCGCCGGGCGGTTCGTCGTCGAGTCACCCGACGTGACGCCGGACACCCTGGGCCTGCGCTCCTTCGTTGGCGCGCGGCTGTCGGCGCAGACGCACACCTTCGACAACCTCACCCTGCCGACGCGGGGCGTGGGGTTCAGCGCGTCGGCCGAGAGCCGCGTCGATCTGCTGAAGGGTGACCAGCTCTCGACCAACTACCGGGTGGAAGGCGCCGCCGCGATCCCCCTCGACCGGCACCGGCGCCTGGTGCTGCTGACCCGGGTGAGCCTCGAGGGGATCGTGGGCGAGCACCCGTTCTACTTCTCGCCCACCCTCGGGGACCCGCAGCTGCGGGCGTACCACTCGGACCAATTGGCCGGCGAGGTGGCCTTTGCCCAGACCACCGACTTGCGGATCTCGGTGGTGCGCAGCGCCTCGCCGATGCTGGGGACGATCGGCGTCAACCTCTCGGTCGATCATGGCCGGGTCTTCGGGCCCTCGATCTCGAATGACACCTGGCATCTGAATCTGGGCGGAACCGTCTGGTGGTCGGTGATGGACAACCTGATGTTCTCGGTCGGCTACTTCCGCGGCATCGACGGAGGCTCGCGCTTCAGCCTCCTGGTCGGACCGCTGTTCGCGCCCCCGGTGATGTGAGCCGTGGCGTCAGCGCGCGAGCGCGCCCACCTGGTTGGCCGCCATTGCCAGGGTCAACGTGGAGAACGCGGGGACCTGCAGCCGCCCGGGAACGCAGGCGACCGACATCGGCGCGTTCATCAGGACGTCGTGAGACACCGAGCGCGCCAGGCTGATTGGCCCGTGATGGGGGTTGGTGCCGAGCACGAGCACCTCGACCAGCTCGTCCGCGGCCAGAGCCAGCAGCTGCTCCCCGATGTGACCCTTGCCCATCTCGAGATGAACGCGGCAGCTGACGTTCGACGGCAGCGCCTTGAGGGCGTTCGCGGTCTCGTCCTGCATCGCCTTCGAGAGGCTCGCGTGGCCTTCTTCGGCAGGCGGCGGCGAGATCCCTCGGCGCGCGTACTCGTCCTCCGGCCACCAGATGTGCGCGGCGACGAGGTCGAGGGGGCCGTACTCCGCCAACCGGCTGATCCAGTCGCGGGCGACGACCGAGCTCCAGGTGTGATCCAGCGCGAGCATCACCTTCAGCGGCGCCTTGCCGTTCGTCCAGGCTTCGAGCGGCTTGAAGTCGCGCACCACCAGCAAAGGCAGCTCGGTGCCGTAGGCGAACTTGTCGAGCGTACCGGCGAACATCCGGTTGGTGTTCTTGCTCGTGTCGCCGATCACCAGCAGCAGGGCCTTCTTCTCGACGCAGAACTCGCTCACCGTCCGATCGATTGGGCCGTTCAACACGGTGGTCCGCACGTCGAGCCCTTCGGTCGTCAGCGCCGCCGCTTCGAGCAGCAGCGCGTCGTTGACTGCCTCCTGCCCCTCGTCGCTGGCAGCGCGATCAGGCAGCACGCTCACCAGCCACAACGGTTGGCGGTGTCTGCGCGCCAGCCCGGCGGCGACTTTGACGGCTCCAAACGACGAATCGGTGAAATGGGTCGCGCATACGATGGTCATGCAGCTCGTCAAAGCAACCCGTGCGCCAGCTGCGATCGTCAGCAGTCGATGATTTCGTCTGCGACTGACCGGGCCCGCCGCGGTTCTGATCGGGGCGTTCTGCACCGCCCGCAGCGAAACTGCCCCACGCGGGTGGGGCGGGGACCTTCGTCGTCCGGGACTGTTCCTTGCACCGGCCCCCCGCAGCCCTTCAAGGAGCAGATCATGGAATCCAGCCTGTTCAAGCGCGCAGTCGCGGTGTCGGCCTTCCTGCTGAGCGTCACCGCGTGGGGGCAGCCAGCCGGGCCCCGCCAGCCGGACCCGGTCGATCCCCACCACGGCGAGACGAAGGCCAACGCCCCCGGCTTCAGGCCGGCCGCGACCACGCTCGGCCGCGCAGACAGGGACTTCGTCATCGACGCGGCGATCGCGAGCATCGCCAAGATCGAGCTGGGAAAGCTGGCGCTGGAAAA
Organism: Myxococcaceae bacterium; assembly: GCA_018262385.1. GTDB lineage: Bacteria > Myxococcota > Myxococcia > Myxococcales > Myxococcaceae > JAGSPQ01. The sequence continues at coordinate 3,871 of JAGSPQ010000557.1, forward strand.
GGCCGTGAGCCGCGGCGTGAAGGACTTCGGCGAGCGGCTCGTCACCGACCACCAGAAAGCCAACCGCGAGCTCGAGCGGGCGGTGGCTCCGTACGCCGTGATGCTCCCCACCCAGGTCGACCTGGAGCACCAGCGCACGTTCGAGGAGCTCAAGGCAAAGAAGGGCGCC
>JAGSPQ010000558.1 GCA_018262385.1 Myxococcaceae bacterium
CGCGCACCAGGGTGCCGAGCATCACCTCCGAGTCCACCCGGTTCTTCGGGCAGCCCAGGGTCATCATGTACAGAGACTTCAACGGCGACTTCGCGGGTTTTTTCATGGTGCCTGCGGCTACTTCTTGCCCAGCTCGCTGCGCTCGAAGTGATCGCTGCTCCACGAGAAGTGAGCGGTCGAGCCGTTCGTGTAGCCGATGGTCAGCCCGCCATCGTTGTTGAGGTCGAAGCTCATCGCCCGCCCGAGGCTGCAGGTGGCGGCGGGCCACTCGAGCACCCGGGTCGCGCTGCTGCCCTTGATCAGGTACAGCGCCATCCGCAGCTCGTGCTCCGAGTTGCACTGATCTCCGACGTACGGGTTCTGCCCGGTGAGCACGGTGAACAGCGGCCGGTTGTCGGCGAGCTCCAGCTGCGACGGCAGCGGCAGCTGCACCGACTTCGGGTCGATCGCCTTGTCGCCGGCGATCAGCTCGGCCAGCGTCGGGGGAGTGAGCGGCGCGTCCGCCACCGCCCAGATCGGGTAGTGCAGCACCGCGTAGCCGACCCAGCCGTTGGGGCGGGCCTCGAGGCCTTCGACCTCGGTCGGGGCGGTCAGCTTGAGGTTCTTGCGCAGCTCGTCGGGCAGTCGGGTCGGCCCACCGATCATCTCGCCCGAGGCGCAGGTGGTGACCACCGTCGGGTCGCCCTCTTCATCCTTGTCCATGAAGTCGACGCAGATGTTGAGCCCGAGCTGAAGCTGGGCCGGCATGCGGGGCAGCGAGCGGGCCGGAAACGCCAGCTCGAGGATCCAGCCCTTGGCATCCGACTTCACCCCGGTCTTGACCAGCCCCTGGGCCCACGCCGGAGCGCCCTCCGGCTCGCTCCGCTTCCCCTCGGGTCCGAACAGGTAACGAAAGCCCCGGGCGGTGGTGCCGGCGGTGGGGAAGTAGAGGTTCACCGCGACCGCGTCGTCGGGCACCACCTTGTTGTCTTTGGCCGAGATCGCGAGGAACAGCGTGTCCTTGCGGAAGCCGGCCTTGAGGGTGACGACCCCGGTGGCCTCTTTGGAGACCTTCAGCTCGGCGCCCTGGAAGTCCTTGAGGACCCCGTCGAGCTTCGGTTCCTTGCTCAGGGTGGGCAGGGGCTTGATCGGCTTTTCCGCTGGGACGTCGGACTTCTGGGCGGCGAGCGCGAGGAGCAGCAGGGTGGTTGGCAGCATCGTCATTTTGGACGCAAAGGCACTATCACAGCTTCACCACCAGCGGCATCACGGGGGGCTTTCGTCCTGACAATTGCTTGAAAGTACGGCGGACCGCCTGGATCAGCGTGTCCCGCACGAAGGCGTCGTCCCCCAACAGCGCAGACGAGATCGCATTCAGGCTCCGGCGCGCTTCTTCACCCGCCAGGGGGAGGAACGCCTGCTCGTCGTTGGCCAGCCCCTGGCCCCAGACGTGGGGGCCAGACAGCAGCTTGTGGGTGCCCACCTGCAGCACCACCACCACCAGCACCAGCCCTCCTTCGGCGAGGATCCGGCGCTCGTCGAGCGCGTCTGGAGGCACCCAGCCATCGGCGTCGCGGCGGGTCGGCAGCTGCCCGACCGGCACCCGGCCGAGGGTCGCGATCCCCGACTCGTTCAGGCCGAGCACATCGCCGTCGGTGAGCAGGTGCAGCCGGTTCTCGGGGATCCCGAAGTCGCGCGCGTTGGCGAGGTGCCGGTGCAGGTGGTGCAGCTCGCCGTGAATCGGAGTGAATGCCCGCGGCTTCACCGTCTCGACCATTCGCCGCTGCTCGTCCTTCGCCGCGTGACCCGAGACGTGAATCCCCGGCTCGATCGCCGGGTAGATGACGTTCGCCCCGCGCGCCAGCAGCCGATCGATCATCGAGGTGACCAGCGGCTCGTTGCCGGGGATGGTGCGCGAGCTCAAGATCACCGTGTCGCCCGGCTCGATCGCCAGCTGGTGCGCGTCGGGCTTGAGCATCGAGCTGAGCGCGCTGCGCGGCTCGGCCTGGGCCCCGGTGCAGAGGATGAGGATGTTCTGCTTCGGGATCACCCCCAGCGCTTCCCAGGGGACGATCAGATCATCGGGGATCTCGAGGAAGCCCAGCGAGCGGGCGATGGTGATGTTGCGCTCGAGCGCGCGGCCGGCGATCGAGACCTTGCGCCCGGTGCGGGCGGCGAGCGCCATCGCGTGCTGCACCCGGTGCAGGTGCGAGGCGAACATCGTGATCACCACCCGGCCTTTGGCCTGGGCGAAGAGGCGGGTGAAGGTCTCGGCGACCGTCTGCTCCGAACGGGTGCTGCCGTCGACCTCCGAGTTGGTCGAGTCCGACAGCAGCAGGCCGACCCCCTGCTCGCCGAGCTCGCCCAGCCGCTCGAGGTCGGTCGGGCGGCCGTCGATCGGCGTGCCGTCGAGCTTGAAGTCGCCGGTGTGGACCACCGTGCCCGAGGGGCTCTGGATGATCAGCGCCACTCCGTCGGGCACCGAGTGGGTGACCCGCACCGCCTCGACCACGAACGACTCGCCGACTTTGAACCGCTCGCGGGGAGCGATCTCGCGCAGGTCCGCCCGCAGTCCCAGCTCGTCCAGCTTGTGGCGCACCAGCCCGAGGGTGAAGCGGGTGCCCCAGACCGGGACGTTGATCCGCTTGAGCAGGAAGGGGAGGGCGCCGATGTGATCTTCGTGGGCGTGGGTCAGCACCACCCCCTTGAGCTCCTCGGGGTCGGCGGTGATCCAGCTGAAGTCGGGGACGATGATCTCCACCCCCGGCAGGTTGCCGCGGGGGAACATCAGGCCGCAGTCGACCAGCATCCGTTCGCCGGAGTGCTCGAAGGCCATGCAGTTGAGGCCGATCTCTCCGAGGCCTCCCAGCGGGATGATGCGGAGCATGTTGGGGCGCGAGTCTATGCGTCAGCGCGGCTCTCGGTGAAAGGCATACATGCGGCCAAATTACGCTGTAATATGGCCTCGTGTGGACGCGTGCGCTGGGCCAGATTCTTCGTGCCGACGAGAAGAGCGTGCTGCTCCTCGGGCCCCGGCAGGTCGGCAAGTCGACGCTGATGGCGTCGCTGGCGCCGGATCTGGTGCTGAACCTGGCGCGGGAAGCGCTCTTCCTCGAGATGGCGTCGAACCCACGGGCGCTCGAAGAGCGGATTCTCGCGCGTACCGAGAGCCGGCTGACGGTGTTCATCGACGAAGTGCAGCGGCTGCCCTCGCTGCTCAACACCGTGCAGGCGCTGCTCGACGAGGATCCGCGGCGCTACCGCTTCCTGCTGACCGGCTCGAGCGCGCGCAAGCTGCGCCGGGGCAACGCCAACCTGCTGCCGGGCCGGATCCACACGTACGCGCTGGGGCCACTGGCGGCGAGGGAAGCGTCGTACAAGCTGCCCACCCGCCAGGCCCTCTCGGTGGGCACCCTGCCCGGCGTGCTGGGGCATCCCCGCGACGAGACCCGCCGAAAGACCCTCTCGTCCTACGCGTCGACGTATCTGCGCGAGGAAGTCCAGGCGGAAGCGTTGACCCGACAGATCGAGGGCTTCGCCCGCTTCATGACCGCCGCCGGCGAGTGGTCCGGGCGGTTCCTCGACGTCAGCAAGCTCGCGCAGGCGGCGCAGGCGCCCCGAAAGTCGGTGGTCCGGTGGATCGAGGTCCTCGAGGACACGCTGCTGGTGCGTCGCGTCGAGTCGTTCGCGAAGAGCGCGACCCGCCGGCTGGTTCAGCACCCGAAGCTCTTCTTCTTCGATGTCGGCGTCTGGAATGGCCTGGTCGGCAACTTCGAGGTGTCGGCCGATCGCATCGGCGCATTGTTCGAGCACCTCGTTTGTCAGCAGTTGTTCGACAGCGCTTCGGCGATCGACGCCTCGATTCGGGTTTCGAACTTTCGAACGGAGCACGGCGCGGAGGTCGACTTCGTCGTCGAGCTCGGTCGACAGGTGTGGGCGATCGAGCTCAAGGCTTCGGTTCACGCCGCCTCGAGCGATCTCACCGGACTCAAACGCTTCGGCGAGTACCTCGGCAAGGCCCATCAACCCCGCCTGTGGTACCTCGGTTC
>JAGSPQ010000559.1 GCA_018262385.1 Myxococcaceae bacterium
GGAAAGAAGCCGGACGCGAGTTCGTCTTCGATCAGCTCTCGGTTCTCATCGGGCGCACCTCGGAGTGCGACGTCGTCCTTTACGATCCCGGGGTCTCGCGCAAGCACGCCCGAATCTTCAACGAAGGCGAGGAGTACTTCGTCGAGGACATGGGCTCGTCCAACGGCACCAAGGTCAACGGCAGCATCATCAAGAAGAAGCAGCTGGCCGACGGCGACGCGATCTCGCTCGGGCCCGTGGTGTTCAACTTCGCCGGGGTGGTGCTCGATCTCAACGAGTCGACCGACCACGGGGACAACCCGCCGCCCGAGCAGCACACCCGGGTCATCAGCGCCGGCGAGATCAAGCGCAGCCGCAACAAGGGCATCGCCGCGGTGCCGGAAGGCGCCACCCCCGATCAGCTGAAGGAAGTCGCCCGCACCTCGACCAAGACGATGCAGGCGATCGCCAGGCCGCGCGCGTCCAGTCCGGGCACTCCGGGCCTGGCGCGGGCGTCCAACCCGGGCACCGCGGGCCTGGCGCGGGCGGCCCCCGAGAGCGCGGCTCCCCGCGGCTCGAGCTCCGGCCTGGCGGGGCGGCGAACCTCCGGCGGCAGCGGCGGCGGCGGCGCGATCTCGGCGGCCGAGAAGGCGCGGCTCAAGCGCAAGTCGGGCGGCGCGCTCGGCGGCTTCCGGATCTTCTGGGCCGAGGCGAACAAGACCAAGCGGATGATCGTCGGCGGCGCAGGCGGCCTGGTGGCGGCGGCGCTGGTGGGGACGCTGGTCTGGTCCTTCATTCCCGACGGGGGCATCGTCGACAAGGGCCCCGAGCCGGACATCCTCACCCCCACCCCGATCGAAGAGTCGTTCGGCCTCGCGGCCGAGGGCGATCCCGAGCCGGTGCGCTGGCCCCGGGCCGACCAGAAGGTGTTCGACTTCACCTTCACCTCGCCGGTGAAGGCGGTGGTGATCGTCCACTACCAGGCGCGCGACATCTCGGGGAACGAGGTGATCTTGAGCGTCAACGGGGCCGACGTCGCGCAGGTGCCGGCCGACACGATGGCGGCGGCGGAGCGCTCGCACGAGGCGGTCGTCCCCAGCAGCCTGTTGAAGAAGGGCGAGCCGAACAAGGTGGTGTTCGACAACGTCAACAACCCGCCGGGCAATGATCCGTGGCGGATCTGGAATGTGTGGGTCGAGGTCGCGCTGCTGCCCGAGCTGCCCGACGATCAGCTGCGAGCGGAAGCGAACACCAAGTTCAAGAAGGCGCAGGAGATGTTCGAGCGCCGCGACGTCGGCGCGATCAACCGCTGGGAGGCCTACCGGTCCTTCCGCGAGGCGTGGCTGATGCTCGAAGCCCACCCGGATCCGAAGCCCAGCACCTTCGCCCTCTCGCGCGAGAAGATGAAGGAAGCCCAGGGCGAGCTCGATCGGCAGTGCAGCAAGCTGCTGCTCGGAGCGCAGGGCGCCTACAACCAGCGCCAGTTCGACGCCGCGCGGATCGAGCTCGAGCACGTGCACGAGTTCTTCCCCGAGAAGAAGCACCCCTGCCCGTTCCGCGCGGATGCGATGCGCGAGGCGTGGGGCCTGTAGGCGCAACTTCTTCGCGGTCGTATTCCACCCTTGAATTGGCGGTCACGCGGCGGAATAACGCGCCCCATGACCACTCAGCTCGATTCGTTCAAGACGCGCACCAAGCTCGCGGTGGGCGGCGTTCCGTGGGACGTGTTCTCGCTCGGCGCGCTCACCCGGCAGTTCCCGCAGATCGCGAAGCTGCCGTTCTCGCTCAAGGTGCTGCTCGAGAACCTGCTGCGGCACGAAGACGGGCGGGTGGTCTCGAAGGGGCTGATCGAGAAGCTGGTCAACTGGGATCCGAAGGCGGTGCCGGACGTTGAGATCTCGTTCACTCCCGCCCGGGTGCTGCTGCAGGACTTCACCGGGGTGCCGGTGGTGGTCGACCTGGCGACGATGCGCGAGGCGCTCGCCGCGATGGGCGGCAACGCCGAGAAGATCAACCCGCTGTGCCCGCTGGACCTGGTGATCGATCACTCGGTGATGGTGGACAAGTTCGGCACCACCGAGAGCTTCCAGCAGAACGTGAACATCGAGTTCACCCGCAACACCGAGCGCTACGCGTTCTTGAAGTGGGGCGACAAGGCGCTGAAGAACTTCCGCGCCGTTCCGCCCGGCACCGGCATCTGCCACCAGGTCAACCTCGAGTACCTCGCCCAGACGGTCTTCAAGGGCCCCAACGGCTCGGCCTACCCGGACACGGTGGTCGGCACCGACTCGCACACCACGATGATCAACGCCCTGGGCGTGGTCGGCTGGGGGGTGGGCGGGATCGAGGCCGAGGCGGCGATGCTCGGCCAGCCGATCACGATGCTGATTCCGCAGGTGGTGGGCTTCAAGCTCACCGGCAAGCTCCCGCCCGGCGCGACCGCCACCGACCTGGTGCTGACCGTCACCCAGATGCTGCGCAAGAAGGGGGTGGTCGGGAAGTTCGTCGAGTTCCACGGCGCCGGCATCTCGGGCCTGGGGCTCACCGATCGCGCCACGGTCGCCAACATGGCGCCCGAGTACGGAGCGACGATCGGCTTTTTCCCCGTCGACGCCGAGACGCTCTCCTTCCTGCGCTTCAGCGGCCGTTCTCCCGAGGCGTGCGACCTGGTCGAGGCGTACTGCAAGGAGCAGGGGTTGTTCCACACCGCCGGCTCGGCCGACCCGGTCTACAGCGACACCCTCGAGCTGGATCTGGGCACCATCGTCCCCTGCCTCGCCGGCCCCGCCCGCCCGCAGGATCGGGTGCCGCTGGACCAGATGAAGGCCACCTTCGCCAAGGCGGCGAAGGACATGCTCAAGGTGGTCGACGGCGACGTGAAGCTGAAGAACACCGCCACGGTGACCCAGGGCCCGCAGAGCTTCACCCTCGGGCACGGCTCGGTGGTGATCGCGGCGATCACCTCCTGCACCAACACCTCGAACCCGTCGGTGATGCTGGGAGCGGGGCTGCTGGCGAAGAACGCGGTCGAGAAGGGGCTGGTCTCCAAGCCGTGGGTGAAGACCTCGCTGGCGCCGGGCAGCCAGGTGGTGACCGACTACCTCGAGGCGGCCGGGCTGACGCCGTACCTCGAGGCGCTCGGGTTCCACCTCGTCGGCTACGGCTGCACCAGCTGCATCGGCAACTCGGGCCCGCTGCCGCAGCCGGTCGGCGAAGCGGTGACGAAGGAAGGCCTGGCGGTGGCGGCGGTGATCTCCGGCAACCGCAACTTCGAGGGCCGGGTCCACCCGCTGGTGCGGATGAACTTCCTCGGCTCGCCCCCGCTGGTGGTCGCCTACGCGCTCGCCGGCCACGTCGACTGGGACACCGAGAAGGAGCCGATCGGCCATGACCGCAGCGGCACTCCGGTCTTCTTGCGGGAGATCTGGCCCACGCCTGAGCAGCTGAAGGCGGCGCTGGCGATGGTGAAGCCCGAGCAGTTCAAGCGGCGCTACGCCGACGTGCTGAAGGGCGACCCGCAGTGGCAGGCGCTGAAGGTTCCGACCGGCGCCACCTTCCAGTGGGATCCGCAGTCGACCTACGTGCGCAAGCCGCCGTTCTTCGACGGGATGCCGAAGGACCCGGTGCCGCCCAGAGACATCCGCGACGCGCGGGTGCTGGCGCTGCTGGGCGACTCGATCACCACCGACCACATCAGCCCGGCGGGCGACATCGACAAGAAGGGCCCGGCGGCGCACTACCTCGCCTCCCAGGGCGTGGCGCCGGCCGACTTCAACAGCTTCGGCGCGCGCCGCGGCAACCACGAAGTGATGATGCGCGGCACCTTCGCCAACATCCGGCTGAAGAACCTGCTGGTGCCGGGGGTCGAGGGCGGCTTCACCCGCCACATGCCGGACAACGTCCCGCTGCCGATCTACGACGCGGCGATGCGCTACCAGCAAGAGGGCGTGCCGCTGATCGTGATCGCCGGGGCGGAGTACGGCACCGGCAGCTCGCGCGACTGGGCGGCGAAGGGGACGATGCTGCTGGGCGTGCGCGCGGTG